>JAMFSE010000035.1 GCA_026225115.1 Rhodovastum atsumiense | reverse complement strand
GCAGCTTCGTAGCCGGCGCGCTAGGGCGAGCTTCCATCCGAGCATTGACACGCATGCTCGCCGCCCCCGCGAGGTCTATTTTGCGTCCAATTCAAGCTTTCTTAAAAACAATCCCAAATTCAGCAATGCCAATCTGATTTACGTGGTGCAAACCGCCGCCGGGCTGCAGGCGGTGAACGACAATCTCGCCGGCGCTTACGCGCAGATCGCAGGGTTCAACGCGGCCGGCTTCGCCTTCTCCCCGATCGGTGAGACCAACCCCTTCACCGGCATTTTCGATGGCCTCGACAACACGATTGCGAGCCTCGGCATCAATGGTCCGTCGGACGCCAATGTCGGTCTGTTCGGAGAGATCGGAGCGGCGGGTGTCGTCAAAAACGTCCTACTCGAAAATGCCAGTATTACCGGCGGTAACGGCAATGCAAATATCGGCGCGCTGGCCGGCAGCAATAGGGGCACCGTGTTCGGCAGCTTCGTTTCCGGCACCGTCAAAGGCACCGGCAGAGCCGCCTTTGCCGGGGGGTTGGTCGGCTTCAACAGCAACAGCGCCAAGATTTCCGAAAGCCTCGCCACCGATGCGGTCATTGCCAATGGCGATAACGCGGTTGCCGGCGGCCTTTCCGCCTATAATGCCGGAAAGATTGCCAACAGCTACGCCACCGGCGCCATCACGGCGCTTGGCCGCTTCGCCACGGCGGGCGGATTGATCGGAGATAATTTCGGCGTGGTTACGGATAGCTACACCACCAGCCGCAACCCTGGCGGCGGCAATAACGCCATCACCGGTGGGCTGATTGGCTACAATAATACCGGCACGGTTACGAACAGCTATTGGGACACGGATACCGCCGGCCTCGGCAAAGGTGTCGGGCAAGGCAATAGCACCGGCGTCACTGGCCTGACGACGGATAAACTGGCCTCGGCACTGCCAACCGGTTTTTCAAGCGGCGTCTGGGCCGATGCGAATGGCCAAAGCACGCCCTATCTGCTGGCGCTCTCGGCCGTCGATCAGCCGGTCTATTTTTCCTCCCGGTCGGTCTTCCTGCGGGATAACCCGTCGCTGACCAACGCGGATCTGGTTGACGTGGTGCAATCGGACCCGGGCATGCTGGCCATCAACGGCAAGCTCACCGGCGCTTACGCGCTGGTTGCAAATCTCGATGCCGCCGGCTTTGCGTTCTCGCCGATCGGCAAGGCCGGTTTCACCGGTATTTTCGATGGTCTCGGCAACGTCATTTCCAATCTGACAATGAATGACAACGCGGATCCTAATGTCGGCCTGTTCGGAAAAATCGGCACCGGCGGTATGGTTGAAAATATCGGACTCGCCAACGCCAAATTCTATGCCACCCGCGACATCGTGGATGTCGGCGGCCTGGCAGGCACCAATGACGGCACGATCAGGAACGGTTTCGTCACCGGTACAATCACCGGGGACGGCTGGGTGGCGCGGGTTGGCGGCCTGGCGGGCGTGGATAACGGCACGATCATCCGCAGCTACGCCGACGCCACCGTCACCGGCGGCGGTGACAACGCCCGGGCCGGCGGTCTGGTCGGCGAACTCGGCCGCGGCACGATCGCTGATTCTGATGCCGCCGGCGAGGTTATCGGCTTTGGCAATTTTGTGGCGGCCGGCGGGCTGGTGGGCAACGGCAGCGGCAAGGGCGGCAAGATCGAATACAGCTATGCCACCAGTGCCGTCAAAGGCATCGGCACCAATCCGGTTCTCGGCGGTTTTGCGGGCGAAATCCTCGGCACCGAGATCATCGACAGCTACTGGGACATCACCAGCTCCGGGCGGACCAACGGTGTTGGCCGCGGCAGCAGCAATGGGGTGACCGGCTACACCACGGATTTTCTGGCCTCGGCTTTGCCGACCGGCTTCTCGGCCGGCATCTGGGGTGATGAAGGCGGCCAAAGCACGCCCTATCTGCTGGCGCTGGATAACGCCGACCAGCCGGTTTATTTTGCCACCGGCTCGGCCTTCCTGAAGGACAATCCCACGCTCACCAGCGCGACCCAGGTCGGTGTCGTGCAAGACGTCGAAGGACTGCAGGCGATTAACGACAACCTCGCCGGCAGCTACGCGCTCGCCAACGATATCGCCGCCGGCAATTTCGCCTTCACCCCGATCGCCGCGGACGGCGAGTTTACAGGGAACTTCGACGGCCTCGGCCACGCGATTTCCAACCTGACGATCAACGACGCCACCGATGGAGCGGTCGGTCTGTTTGCGAGAACCTTCGGTGGCGTGATGGAGAATTTAGCGCTTTTGAACGCGCACATCGCCAGCACCAATACCCGTCAGACACTGATCGGCGCCCTGGCTGGCGATAGCTTTGACAGGATCGAAAACAGCTACGCTTCCGGCACCGTCACGGCCAGAGGCAAGGACGCGCAAATCGGCGGCCTGGTGGGAGAAAATTGGGGGACGATTGCGGGCAGTGAAGCCGATGTTGCGATAGCCGATGCCGGCACCGGCTACCTCATGGGCGGCCTCGCCGGCTATAATCTCGGGGCCATTAGGAACAGCTACGCCGCCGGCACTGTCACCAAGGACTTCGCGGGCATGTTCAACAACTATGTCTATATCGGCGGCCTGGCGGGGTCGAATGACGGCAGCATCATCGATAGCTATGCGAGCACGATGGTCTCGGCAGACCCGGCCAATTTTTCCAATAGCTTTGGGTTCGGCGGTCTGGTCGGCTGGAACCGAAACGGTACCATTACGAACAGCTATTACGACATAACGACATCCGGGCAGAGCAAGGCGGTCGGCAAGGGCGACACCGCCGGTGTCACCGGCCTGACGTCGGCGCAGCTGACGAACGCCCTGCCAACCGGTTTTTCCCCCGCCATCTGGGCCAATGATAACGGCCAGAGCCTGCCCTATCTGCTGGCGCTCAGTTTTGTTAACTAATCGGTTCATCGCGCCAACTTGACGCTGCTAAAGGACCCTCCTTGGCGCACTGGCACGAGCCTACCCCCGGGAGGGCCGATCTGAGCCAATTTTCAGCTGGCTGGCGTTGCGCAGTACTGGTCTTGGCAACCCTTGCCTTGCCTGCTTTGGCGCACGCCCAGGCCTATGACCGGATCGCGCCGCAGGTTCCCCCGCCCGTCGGCACGCCCACCGTGACCGCGCCGGCAGCCTCGCCGGCGCCAATGCCGGCCTCCGACTCGGTGGTCATTCCGGCGCTGAAAGCCCTGGTCTTTTTGCCGGATATGCAGGCATTGCGGCCGGCCGGCCCGCCGCCCGGCACCACCGGGGTACAGGCAACCGGGCTGCCTTTGCTGGAGCAGCCCGGCTTCATCACCGAGCTTACCCCCTATCTGGGCAAGAAGGTGACCTTTTCGGACCTCAATGCCATCGCGCAGCTGACCAGCCGCTGGTATCGGGCGCATGGCCGGCCTTTCGTCTTCATCAATATCCCGCCGCAGAATGTGGGCTCGGGCGCCATCCAGCTGGTGGTGACGGAATACCGGGTGGGCAGTGTGCAGGCGGCCGGCAATCAATGGTTCTCGGGTGCTGTCATCACCCATGAAAGCGGCCTCAGGCCCGGCCAGACTTTGAATCTTACCCGGGTCCGTTCCGGCCTTGCCAACGTCAACAGCAACCCGTTCCGCACTGTCGATCTGGTGTTCGCGCCGGGCGCCGCACCTGGCACCACCGATGTCACCTTGCAGACCAAGGATCGCGTCCCCGTGCATCTCTACGGCACCTTCGACAATCAGGGCGCGCCCTCGCTCGGCCAGGGGGAGTGGGGGGTAGGCGGCAGCTGGGGCAATGTCGCCGGGCTCGACCAGATCCTCTCCTACCAGTTCACCCGCGCCGTCAGCGGACGCTACAACGCCCACTCACTGTCCTGGGCCGCGCCGTTGCCCTGGTGGCAGGACCGGCTTCTGGTCTTCGGCGCCTACGCCACCGAGCGGCCGGATCTTGGCGCCAATGCGGATTTTTTCGGCCAGACCGGCAATAGCGGTCAGGCCAGCCTGCGGTTTGTGCACAGCTTCATCGACGTCCCTGTCGGAAACCACCTCAATTTCAGCCAGGACGTGCAGATCGGGTATGATTTCAAAACGACCAACAACAATCTCGAATTCGGCGGCGTCTCGATTTTTGCCGACACCGCCCAGATCGACCAGTTCCCGATCATTTACGACGCCAGCCTCTCCGACCCCTATGGCCAGACCGGGTTCCAGAACCAGCTGGTGCTGAGCCCGGGCGGCCTGACCAGCGCCAACAACAATGCGGCCTTCGAATTGCTGGTGCCCGGTTCCTCCGCCAATTATGTCTATGACTCGATCGGCCTGACGCGCACCACCTTTCTACCCCTGGGCTGCGATTGGAGTGCCCGTGTGCTCGGCCAATTGGCCAACCATAATCTGATGTATAGCGAGCAGCTTGGACTTGGCGGCATCAGCAGCGTGCGCGGCTACACCACCGACACGGCGCTCGGCAGCGAGGGCGTACTGGTCAGCAACGAGCTGCACGCCCCATCCTTCAGCCTCGCGCGGCTGGCCAACCTGCATGTGCCGGTCGCGGATGCCGAACAGCTTGGTGTGTTTCTGGATTACGGTCATGTTACGCAGGTGCAGGCGATCCCGGCTGCGGTGAACGAAGTGGATCTCGCCAGCGCCGGGTTTTTGCTGCACAGCGCGATCGGCCGCTTTGCCGACCTCGCTTTCGACATCGGCTGGCGCCTCCGCGATTCCCCAACGGACGGCAAGCGCGGCGGCTTCGGCGATATTTCCCTGACGGTCGGCTATTAGTTTCGAAATAGCCAAGAAATTCGGTGCTCATCTAATGTATTCCGTGACTGCATTTGGCCTTCGACCAGTTGCCGGGCATTGGCCGCTCAAGCGCAACCCGTAAAATTCTCATTTATCGTGAGAAGTGCGATCTTGCTCGTATTTCTGGTGCTCGGCCGCCCCCGCCTTATTCACAGGTTAACGACCCGACGGGAGTCGCGGCAGATGTTGGATCGTCTTTGCGGGGGAAACTATGCGCACAGAGCCATTAACTCGACGAGGTAATTGTGATAGAGTTAGGTAAAATACTTATGTTTGCAAAATTAGCGCCAAATCTAGCACGGAGTTTCGAATAGACTAATTTTATGATTTAACTTCAACACCTTACCCGGTAGCTCGTCCGGTCTCATAACCTGAAGGTCCCTGGTTCAAATCCAGGTCCCGCAACCAGAATCTAAACAAAAACAATGACTTGAGAACTTCTTGTCAACGATTTGACTCACAAAACCATGTAGCTCACCATTAGCCCAGATTAGCTCAACGCCCGATATTCGTCCGGCACGAACTTTGAAGGGTCGTGTTATGCCGATCCAAAAGAAGACAACACCAGGCGAGCCGGGCTCAAGCCAGCCAAACCAAAGCCAACCCAGCAAAAAGCACGTTGTCCATAAGTTGATGGGCGGCGATCTCCAGCTCTTCCAGAAGAACACCAGTTGCTTCTGGCAGTGTGCGGCGACCGTGGGCGGACGGCAGTTCCGCTACAGCACGAAGAAAGAGAGCTTTGCCGACGCCCAGGATGTGGCGAAGGATTGGTTCGTCACCATGACCGGCAAAGCGTTTCCCTCCGGTGACGGCCGTCTTGCGGGGTAGCGGGATTAGCGTGTTGCTGCACTCTTAAGTCTGAACTTAAGAGCGCAGCAAGGACACTTCATGACGCAGATGACGATTATGACTGGCGAGGATCGTCGACGGAAGTGGCCGCTTGCTGAGCGGGAGCGGATTTTGGCGGCGGCGTTTGCGCCGGGTGCCGTGGTTGCAAAAGTGGCCAGGCAATTCGACGTGGCGAGCAGCCTGATTTACACATGGCGCCGGCAGTCGGTCGGCATTGCCACGGTTAAGCCTGTGGAGTTTTCGGCCGGCGTGAGGGTGATCATCGATGCGACCGCGCCGACGGCTCTGGTCACAGCGACGCTGCTGGCTCTGCAATGATCCCGGTTCCCGCTGGGGTCAGAGTCTGGATCGCCGCCGGACATACTGACATGCGGCGTGGCATGCGCGGTCTGGCGCTGCAGGTGCAGGAAGGGCTCGGCCGTGACCCATTCGCCGGCGATGTTTTTGTGTTCCGTGGCCGGCAGGGCTCGCTGATCAAGGCGATCTGGCCCGACGGCATTGGTTTGTCGCTTTATGCCAAGCGACTGGACCGCGGCAAATTCATCTGGCCGCAAACGGTAGACGGCGTTGTTTCACTGACAACTGCCCAGATGGGTTACCTGCTCGAGGCAATTGACTGGCGTAATCCACAATTACGGAATTCCGAGGTCGGGATGACGTCGGATACCGGCGCGCCATTACTACCAAAATCGACTATGCGCTCAAGGCTCGGTAGGATAATGAGATCAAACGGGAGGTTGACGCCTTCTGTCAATGTGGCAGTGGCCACAGTGATCGGACAGACTTGCTTGTCAATTAGCTCAACCATCAGACGCCGAAGCCGCTGCGGCATCTGCCCATGACTGGTGGCGATGCCGCGATTGAGAAGGCGCACCTCGCTCGAATCCGCGCCACAATAGTCGACGCAGGCGGCATGTGCTTCATCGAATATCCGCTTAGCACTTTCGGTCTTGGGCGCGAAGGGGGCGAAAGCCAACCATCCGGTCAGATCGAAAGCCTCGGCATAGCGCCGCGTCACGCGATCCGGCCCTTGCGTGACCGAGATCAGGATACGCCGTCCGCTCGGTGCCGGCTGGAGCGCGGTCCACAGCGCATGGATCTGCACATAATGGTACAGGCCGTTCTTCACCCCCGCCGGTGGGTCGGGCATGGGTGGCAAGCCGAGCGCCAGGAACACCGGCGCCTCGCGCGCCCGCACATAAAGCGGCTGACCATTGTTCAGCTCGAGCGTGATATGGGGCGACTGTCTGGGCCGACACTCCAGCACCCCGACCAACTGTCGGCTGCTGCGATAACCCAAGCCAACCGGTAAAGCCCTTTCATCATCTTCGATCCAGCGCGACACCAGTGGGGCGGCGCCGCCGGCGACAGCGGTCAGAGCGATGCGGGCTATCTCGGGCTTCAGCACGAAGATACGCGATACCAAGCTTTCGAGACGCATGGATCGGTCGCCATGCGCGGCGAGATCGCGCATCGTCTTGGGGGTTCCCGCCACCACGACTTGGTGGGCTTCATCGATGATGAGCAGAGCCAAGCGGTGAATGAGTAGTCTGCCGACATAACGCATCAGCGCTTCGGCTTTCTCAACGGTCGCGATCAGTACCGTCGGCGTCTCCGTGGTCAGCCAGTTGTCGGTGATGCCCCAGTCGGTCCCGCCATATAGGCCCGTGATTAAGATATTTTCGCCTCGAAACTCGGCGCTGAGCTTAGCCTCGACTTCGCCCGCGAGGGCTCGCGAGGGCACCAGATATAGTGCGAGGCGACCAGCTGCTCCGGGCTCTGGCGGTGTGAGCAGCAGCTCTTTGACCAGCGCGAGATTGGCGACCATGGTTTTGCCTGACCCCGTCGGCGTACACAAGGCGAACGCGTTGCCAGCCGTCGGTCGCTCGAGACCCTTGATCTGCGACGCCCAAAGAATGCCGCGTCCTCGCCCGAACTGCTCGCGCGCAAAGCGCCGCAGTCGTTCCAGCGCGGCCGGTGTCTCCGCCACGAGGGCCGCGGCGCGCCGGCGCAGGCTGTTCCGCGCGAAGCGCTCCGCCGCCGCGAAGGCAAGGCGTAACATCACCCATGTCTCGTCATTCGCCCAGCGCGTAGCGACCTCAGCCAACGCGTTCAGCTTTTCGAGGGCGACTCCCGTGCGCTCCTCCTCGCCACGCCGTAGCCCTTCCGCCAGCAAGCCAAGGGTCCGGACCATCTCCACCACGACATACCATGCAAGGGGACTGAACGGATCCTTGCGGGGCAATTCGTCCTTCACCTGCTCCTCCGCATCGAACTCTTCGCCTGGTTCCACCAGTGGCGGCAGTGTTTCGTCGGCCGCCTCTTCGGCCGCTTCCAACAGGCGCGACGACCCATCTCGCCCCGTGAGCTCCGGATGTTCCTCCCAGAAGGTCGCCGAGCGGCCAAGAACCGAATCGAAATCACATGACAGGAAGGCACCGATAATGCCGCCGGCGCCGCCGATCTTGGAGCGTCTCAATATCCCTCTCGCCATGGCCGGCAGCCCGGCCAGCTGATAGGCGCCCGCGGCTAGAATCTCGGTCGGGACTTCGCGCGTCACATCATCGCGCGATCGCGACAGCCATTCGAGAAGTTCGCCGGCCCGGCGATAACAGGATGCCGCCGCCTCGCTGTCGGGACCGTCGGTGTCCTCAAAGATTCCAGCGGCATGCAGCAGTC
>JAMFSE010000034.1 GCA_026225115.1 Rhodovastum atsumiense | reverse complement strand
GGCGGGTTCAGGCGCCACGACAGAGCCATGGTTCCGGCTTGCTTCCAAAGCCGCTTATTAGCTCCGCATCCGCGCTCGGCAACATCTGTTTCTCATTCGGAAAAATGGCTGAGCCGTTTATCATCAGAATAATCTTGACATCAGATTAAATTCGGCAGGGGATCGCCATGCCGCTGGCATTACCCACCAATTAAAACCCGCTCATTCGCGATTTCCGAGTGGTTTTAGATACGATCCCGCCACAGATAAGTTTGCCTCACCTATGTGAGGCAATTAATCTTGGAGGATCAAATGTCCCGCTTCATCTTTTCAGCAACGGTTGCATCAGCAACAGTAGCAATCGGCCTGGCGCTCTCTGCGTCGGCCTTTGCGCAGACCGCGCCGAATGCCAGCCCCGCCTGTGCCCGCACAGCGCCGTTGGCCGGCCAGAATGCTTCGTCAACGACGACCATGGCGGATACGAGTTCCGATTCCGGGAATACCGGCGCAGGTGCCAGCAGTGCCTCGATGGGCACCGGCTCGACCGACAAAACCGGCATGATGAGCCCCTGTGTTCCGGGCCTTAACGGCCAGAACGCTACCGGTGCCCTGCCTAATTCTTCGGCTGCAGACAAAACGCCCTAATACCGCAGGCGAACCCTAAAGCTGGAGCAATTTCAGGCGCCGGCGAGGGTTAGTCCCTCCAGGCGCAGGGTCGGCGCGTTGCTGCCGCGCTTGAAGGTCAGGTCGTTGGCGGCGCTGATCGATGCGAACATGCTGAGCGCATGTCCGGCAATCGTGAATTCGGCGGCCGGCTCGGCAAGCCTGCCGTTTCGGATCATGAATCCAGAGGCGCCGCGCGAATAATCGCCGGTAATGCCGTTCACGCCGCCGCCCATCATCTCAGTCACGTATAGCCCTTCCGTGATGTCCGCCATCAGTTCTTCGGGGCTGAGCTCTCCGGGTTGCATATAAAAATTGCTGACGCCGCCGGAATTGCCGGTGGTTTTCAGGCCCAGCTGGTTGGCGCTTCGGGTGTCCAGAACCCAGCTGGTCAGTACGCCGTTTTCGATGAACGCGCGCTTTTGCCCCGGCTGTCCTTCGCCGTCGAACGCCCGTGAACGCTGGCCACGTACCCGGAACGGGTCGTCGATGATCGTGATGCCGGCGGCGAACAGCTGAGCGCCCATTTTGTCTTTCAGAAACGACGTACCGCGCGCAACCGAGGCGCCGCTGATGGCGCCCGTCAAATGCCCCAAAATGCTGTTGGAAACCCGCGGGTCGAAAATGACCGGCAGTTTGGCGGTCTTCGGGCGCGTCGGGTTGAGCCGTGCCAGTGCCTGATCAGCGGCGCGTTTGCCCAGGTGAGCCGGGTCGTCCAGATCCTCGCCGTGCACCGCGGAGGAATAATCATAGTCGCGCTGCATGGATGTTCCGGCGCCGGCAATGGCGGTGGCGGAGATGCCGTGGTGCGACCGTGTGTAATGGCCGGCAAAGCCGCGGCTGGTCGCCAGCACCGACGTGCTGCGGCCCCAGCTGGCGGATGCGCCCTCTGAATTGGTGATGCCCTGCACCGCCATCGCCGCGTCTTCCGCCGCTGCGGCGCGGCCGATCAGCACTTCCATTGCGGGCTCAACGGGGTCGTCCAGGTCGAGAAACGCGGCGTCGATCGGCGGCGGTGCGTCGGGGATTTCGGCGTAGAGATCTTCCGGCACCACTTTCGCCATCGACACCGCCTGTTCGGCCAGCCGGGCAAAGGCGGCCGGGTCGATGGAGCCGGCG
>JAMFSE010000033.1 GCA_026225115.1 Rhodovastum atsumiense | reverse complement strand
GGTTCTTTTTTTCAAAAAAGAACTGCTTGGCTTAAAAAAAACCCCGGAGCGATCCGGGGTTTTTTAGTTTAGCGCTTGCTGAACTGGAAGCTACGGCGGGCTTTTGCCTTGCCGTATTTCTTACGTTCCACGACGCGGCTATCGCGGGTCAGGAAGCCGGCGACCTTGAGGATCCCGCGCAGGTCGGGCTCGTACAGGGTCAAAGCGCGGGAGATGCCGTGGCGGACTGCGCCGGCCTGGCCGGATAGGCCACCGCCGGTGACCGTGCACATCACGTCGAACTGGTTGTAGCGGTCGGCGACCAGGAAGGGCTGGGTGATCAGCATGCGCAGGACCGGGCGGGCAAAATATTGCGGCGCCTTTTTGCCGTTGACCATGATCTCGCCTTTGCCGGGCTTGATCCAGACGCGGGCGACGGCGTTTTTACGGCGGCCGGTGGCGTAGGAGCGGCCCTGGACGTCGCGCTTGGGCTCACGCTTCGGCGTTGCGGCTTCGGCGCTGACCACACCGGCGAGGTCTTTGAGGCCGGCGAAGCTGTTGGTGGATTCTGACATACTCAATCTCTCCGGTTCTTGCGGTTCAGCGCGCCGACATCATACGGCTTCGGCTGCTGGGCGGCGTGCGGGTGTTCGGTCCCGGCGTAGACGTACAGGTTTTTCATCTGCTGGCGCTGCAGCGGGCCGCGCGTGATCATGCGCTCCACGGCCTTTTCCAAAACGCGCTCCGGGTGCGCGCTATCCAGGCGCTGCTGGGCGGAGCGGCCCTTGATACCGCCGGCATAGCCGGTGTGGTAATACAGGATCGACTGCTCGGCCTTTTTACCGGTCAGCTTCACTTTCTCCGCGTTCACGACGACGATGTTATCGCCGCAATCGACATGCGGGGTGAATTGCGGCTTGTGTTTGCCGCGCAGGCGGGTGGCGATGATGACGGCGAGGCGGCCGAGGACCAGGCCTTCGGCGTCGATCAGCGTCCAATCTTTTTTAACATCCGCCGGTTTCAGCGAAACGGTCGTTCTCATATGTTCATACCCTTAACAAAGCTGGCGGCTTATCGTGATTCTTGCTTAAGAAGTCAAGCGATCGGTCCTGTGGTATTATGATACCGTGTATACTTTGCCGGTTTCCACCAGGCTTTCCCTTAAGGTTTTGGCGGGCGCCCAGCCCAGTTGCAGCGCTGCCCGCGGGTTTGCGGCGAAGCTGCCTGCGAGGCTTTGCCACATGGCACCCCGGCCGAGCGTCTTAGCCGCTGCGGCGAGTAGCGGGGGCGGAAAACCCCATAATTTTGGCTGCACGCCCATGCCTTCGGCGAGGGCCTGGATGAGCTCAGGGGTCGAGATCGCCTCGGGGCTTGCGGCGAGCAGGATGGCGGGGGGTGCGGGCGCCTGCAGAGCCGCTTGTGCCAGGCGGGCAAGGTCGCCGGCATCGATGAACGATCGTTGATTCGCAATGGTGCCGAAAGGCAGCGGCAGGCCACGGTGCATGAGCTTCATCACCAGTTGCAGATTACCGGGGCAGTGCGGGCCGATGACCGCGACGGGGCGCAAAATGCTCAGGCCCTGGCCGAACAGGGCCGTCACCTCACGCTCAGCTTGCAGTTTGCTGGCAGCGTAATCATCCATCGGGTTGGGGGCCGTGGCGTCGCTGACGGTTTCAGCATGCACCCGGCCGTGCACATGCGCGGTGGAGATCAGCAGGAACCGCTTCACGCCGGCAGCTTTTGCCAGCCGGGCCATATTCAAAGCGGCGTCGATATTGGCGCTGCGCCAGACGGCCGGCGGTACCCCCCTCCTGTGTCCCAGTCCAGCGGCGTGGACCACGGCGTCCAGCCCTGAGAGATCGAGGCTTGCCGCCGCCAGGTCGCCGGTGACCAGCGGCGTTATTCCGGCCGGCAGCGGGCGGGGTTGGCGCAGGCCGCCTTGGACAAAAAATCCGTTTTGGGCCAGTTCACGCGCGATTGCGCCGCCGATATAGCCGCCGGCGCCGGTGACGAGGATTTTGGAAATCAGTCTAGCCGCGGCTCAGTGCGCCGGGTGGGGCGCGGCGGCAGGCGCGGCGGCTCCGCCCGGTCGCGCCGGTCCACCACGGGGGTGAGCGGCGGCGGCGGGATCGGCGGCGCTGTCGGGATTTCGGTATAGGCTTTTTGCGAGGATTTTAATGCGCCGAAATTGGGCAGCGAATCAAACGCGTCATCGTCGGTAAAGGCCCGTCCGCCGACGCCGCGGGCGCGGAGATTGAGGTTGCGAAGTTCTTCCTGGACCGCATCAAGTTGGGATTCAATCGTCTCCAGCCGCGCTTTGACCCCAAAGACGCTAAACGGCATCAGCATGAAGGCCAATAGAAACAACAAGGCGGGGATTGCCAGGAGCAGGAAGGCCCAGGCTGGCAGCCAGTCCGGCAGGGTAAATGGCAAATTCATCGCAAACTTCTATCATCCCCAATCCGCGCCGGTGCAAGCTAGATATTTGTAAGGGAGCGTTGCGCGCTAGAGCATGATCGCTTTAGCTGCGATCATGCTCTAGCATTTTTGCTGAGGGCGATTCACGTTCGCGCTCTAGTGCCGGAAATGCCGCATGCCGGTGAAGATCATGGCGATTCCGGCTTCGTCGGCCGCGGCAATCACTTCGGCGTCGCGGATCGAGCCGCCGGGCTGAATGACGGCGGCCCCACCGGCGGCGATGGCGGCTTGCAGGCCATCGGCGAAGGGGAAGAAGGCGTCCGAGGCGACGGCGCAGTTTTTGGTATCCAGCCCGGCGGCCTCAGCTTTCCAGGCGGCGATTTTGGCGGAGGTTACGCGGGACATCTGGCCGGCGCCGATGCCGACCGTGGCGCCCGCCTTGGCGTAGATGATGGCGTTGGATTTTACGTGCTTGCAGACCCGGAAGGCAAACAGCAGATCGGCCAGTTCGGCGTCCGAGGGCGCCCGCCTGGTTACGACCTTCAGGTCCGGCAGCGCGACCCGCCCATAGTCGCGGCTTTGCAGTAGAAATCCGCCGGCGATGGATTTGAAGCTGGTCCCAAGGCTGGCCGGATCGGGAATGCCGCCGGTGAGCAGCAGGCGCAGGTTCTTCTTCTTCGCCAGCACGGATTTGGCACCTTCGGTGGCGTCCGGCGCGATGATGACCTCGGTAAAGATCGAGGCGATCTTGGCGGCGGTCGCCTCATCGAGCCTGCGGTTCAGGGCGACGATGCCGCCGAAGGCGGATTCCGGATCGCAAGCGAGCGCCAGGTCCCAGGCGGCTGAGAGATCGCCGGCGGTTGCTACCCCGCAGGGGTTGGCGTGTTTGACGATGACGACCGTGGGGCCGGTGAATTCGGCCAGGCATTCGAAAGCGGCGTCGGTGTCGTTGAGATTATTGTAGGAGAGTTCCTTGCCCTGGATTTGCGTGGCGCTGGCGACGCCAAAGCGCGCGCCACTGGTGTAGAAAGCCGCCGATTGGTGGGGGTTTTCGCCATACCGCAATGTTTGTTTCAAATTTCCTGAGAAGGTGAAAATTGCGGGGTATTCCTCGTGGTTCTGGCCGGCGAACCAGCCGCCGATGGCGGCGTCATAGGCGCTGGTGCGGGCGTAGGCGCTGCCCGCCAGTTTTTTTCGGGTCGCCAATGTGGTGCCGCCGTGGGCCGCAAGTTCTTCCAATACCGTCGCGTAATGCTCAGGCGCTGTCAGCACCGCAACGAAATCATGGTTTTTCGCCGCGGCGCGAATGAGCGCCGGGCCGCCGATATCGATATTCTCGACGCAATCTTCGAACGCGGCGCCGCGCGCCACCGTCGCCTCGAAGGGATATAGATTGACGGCAACCAGATCGATTGGCGCGATGTTATGTTCCTGCATCTGCGCCAGATGTTCGGGCAGATCCCGCCGCCCCAGAATGCCGCCGTGGATTTGCGGCACCAAAGTTTTAACGCGGCCATCCAGAATTTCCGGAAAGCCGGTGTGGTCGGAGACTTCGACGACCATCACACCGGCATCGCGCAACGCTTTGGCGGAGCCGCCGGTCGAGAGGATCTCGACGCCTTGCGCGGACAAAGCCTTGGCAAACTCAACCAGGCCGGATTTGTCGGAGACGGAAATCAGGGCGCGGCGGATGGGTAGAATATCGGTCGTCATGGGGCTTCCTTATGGCGCGTTGCTGGCGGGGCTGGCGGGGCTCGGGCCGCCGGCGACAACGGCCGAGACGGCGTTGGCTGGCGAGCCGCTGATGACTTTCGTGCTGATCAGCACGTAAACCAATGTGTGGTTTGCAGCGTCGACAAACCGGTTGAGGACGAAATGCTTGACCAGGAAGGAAGCTGAGATTGCACCAACCTGCTGGCGTTGCGGCAAATTCGCCGGAATGCTCACCGGACCGTAGCTGAGGCAGGAAAGGCCGAAATTACTTGGATTTGTCGCAAGGCCGAACCCGCCGGAGACCCCGCCGGTCTGCGCAAAGGAGGCATAGCAGGCAACATTGGCGACGTCCGGATCGTCGAAACGCTCGACCACGATTTTATCATTCGGTCCCAGCAGGCGGAAATTGGTGCTCACGCTGCCGACGGTCTGCTCGGCCAGGGCCGGGCTTGCCAGACAACAGGCTATTGCGAGCATAGGGACAATTTTCATGGCGCTCTCCTAGATCAATATTGGTTTGGAGTGAATCGCTAGATTGACGCCAAACCAATGAAATTGATCGCCAAAACAAAAGCTGGAGCATGAATGCTGCAGGCGCTCATGCTCCAGCGACGAGCGCGTCATACACTAAAAGTGTCTGGCGGCAGATAATGGCATCGGCAAAATATTGTTCGACGCGCAGCCGGCCGGCGGCGCCCATTCTGGCACGAAGCGCCGGGTCCTCGATCAGCCGCCGCAATGCTGCCGCCAGCGCCGCCGGGTTTCGGGGCGGCACCAGAATGCCGGTCTCTCCATCAACCACAGCCTCGCGGCAGCCGGGAATGTCGGTGGCGACCAAGGGCTTGCCGGAGGCCATCGCCTCAAGTGCGGATTTCGGCAGCCCTTCGCGGTAGGAGGAGGGCTGGCAGGCGATGTGCGCGCCGCGCAGGCGTTGCGCGATGTCCTTCCTGGGCCCCAGCCATGTCACCAACCCCGCGGCCTCCCAGGCCCGCAGTTCCGCTTCGCTTACGGTATTTGGGTTGCCCGGGTCCGGCGCGCCAACCAGCACGAACTCGGCGGCTATCCTCTGGTCCCGCAGCACCCTGGCGGCTTCAACAAAATCCGCGACGCCCTTCTCGCGGATCATCCGGGCGATCAGTATCACCCGCACCGGCAGCGGCGGTTCCGGTGCCGGGTGGAAAGTTTTGATATCGACACCTGCGCCCCGGATCAGGACAGCGGCGCCCGGCCGGATCATGCCGAGCCGTTCCAATTCAGCCTGATCGTCGGGATTCTCGAAAATCACCCGGGCATTCTTCGGCGACAGGGTCACGCGCAGCAACAGGCTGACCAGCGGCTTCAAGAGTTTCGCGAGCAATTTTTCCGAGGAGAACACGAAGCCGAGCCCGGTGGGTGCGTTGACGATCGCCGGCACGCCGGCGAGCCTGGCGGCAATACCGCCCACCAAAATCGGTTTGAGCGCGATATGATGCACCATATCCGGCCGCAGCCGCCGGTAGAGCTTTGCAAGCTGCAGCGTGAACAGCAATTCCGCGAAGGGATTGGTCCGGCGCCGGATGAACGCCACCGGGATAACCTCTATCCCGGCTTCTCTGATCGTGGGCGTCGCCGCCCCGGAATAGGCGACCAAAATCACCCGCCAGCCGGCGGCTTTGGCAGCCAGCGCGCGCGTGAGGAAGTGGGAGGCGAAAAACCAATCCTCCGTCAGCAGGAAAATAAGGGTTTTGGGATTCATTCTGTTTTCAATAGGAAAGTTCTCTTTTGAAAAAAAGAACCAAAAAACTTCATTTACTCTGGATCATGGGCGCTGATGTCACCAAAGCCCATACCCCAGCACAAAAAGTCTTTTTGGTTCTTTTTCTTCAGAAAAAGAACTCCTTCCTAAACATCATTAATCCCTGCCCGCTTTGCTTCCCAGGTCCAGGAGTCGCGGCACATGTCGTCCACATTCAGTGCCGCTTTCCAGCCGAAGAGTTTTTCGGCGGCGCCGGGGTTGGCGAAATAGCTGGCGACGTCTCCGGGGCGGCGGGGCATGATTTTATAGGGCACGGCGCGGCCGGTGGTTTTCTCGAAGGCGTTGACGAGGTCCAGCACCGAGATGCCGATGCCAGTGCCGAGGTTGACGGTTACCGCGACGTCGTTCGCGAGCAGATATTCCAGCGCCAAAGCGTGGGCGTTTGCCAGGTCGACGACGTGAATATAGTCGCGCACGCCGGTGCCGTCCGGCGTGTTGTAGTCGTTGCCAAAGACACTTAGAAATTCCCGTTGGCCGGTGGCGACCTGACACATAAAGGGCATCAGGTTATTTGGAACGCCGGTCGGAGTCTCGCCGATAACGGCCGAGGGATGGGCGCCGACCGGATTGACATAACGCAAATTGGCCGCGGCCAGCAGTTTGCCGGTGCGGGCCAGATCGGTGATCAGGTTTTCCATCACCAGCTTGGTGCGGCCATAGATGCTTTGGACGCGCGTCGGGAAATTTTCCAGGATTGGAGAGGTGTCCGGCTGGCCGTAGACGGTGGCGGAGGAGGAAAAAACGATGCGGCGGATGTTCTGCGCCTGCATCGCCTCCAGCAACCGGATCGTTCCGATGATATTCATATCGTAATATAACAGCGGATCGGCCTCGCTTTCGCCGACCGCCTTCAAGGCCGCGAAATGGATCACCGCATCGACCGGGTGGGCCGCCAAAGCGGCAGAGCACGCAGCCGTATCGCGGATGTCCGCTTCGATTACCGGAAAGCTTTTTCCTGTCAGGCGCAACAGACGGTCCGGGACGTCGCGCTGGGAATTTCTGAAATTGTCTAGAATGACGACCTGATGCCCGCGCTCGGCCAGAGCGACCGCGGTGTGTGAGCCGATATATCCTGCGCCGCCGGTTAAAAGTACGTTGGCCATTAATCCTGCGTCCGTTCAGCCGAGTTTTGTGATGGCCCATTTGACCTGTTGAGGTCCGTCCTGATGGCCGGCAAGGACGATTTGTTCTGCGCGGCGTGCTTCGGTTGTACCGAAATAGACACTTTCCTCGATCGTAATTTTGGTGCCATCGGCCCGCAGCCGCCAACCCTGGCCGGATGGCAGGCGGAGCAGCACGGCCTCGCTATCCTGTTGCAGGCTGGCGGTGACATTGGGGTGCAGGTGAAAGCGAATGAGGAAAGGCTGCGGTTGTTCCGCCTCAATCAGATCCTCGCCGCGCAAATCCTCACCGCTTTCGGAAAGGTAGAGTCTGCGATGATGGATGGCGCCGAACAGTTTGCCCCAGCCATCGTGGCTGGCCTCCAGCCAATGCGCGCCGCCGGCGGCCTGGCGTTGGCCGGTGACATGGCCGGGCCTGCGGCCAAGGCCGCGTTCCCGGATTTCCGAGGACGAGACGCCGGCGATGATCAGCGTTGAATGCGCATCTGTGGCGCGCAAAGCGTCGCGCCATTCGGCGCCGGAAGCGGGCGCCGCGCCGCAATTGACGATCAGGCGCTCCTTGCCAGCTGAAAATTCAAAGCCGAGCGTGCCGGCATGGCCAAAGCGGTCGGCGCCCGCAGGCGCCGGTGCGCCGGCATCGACGATCAGGACGGATTTACCGGCGGCGAGGCGTTGAAACCCGCTATCGCCCAGCTGGCCGGCGGCACGGCCCGAACGCCCTGCCTGGCTGAGCACCAGATCGATCAGGCCCGGCAAGTCCTCGCGACTGCCGTTGAACAATGCGAGACCGCCATCGCCGTGCCGCAGGGCGCGGAGCGCCAGCGCCATGCGGTCGATCGCCGCCGGCAGGATTTCCGGCGGTTCGATTTTGACGCTTTGGAGAAGGGCCCGTATTTCGGTCAGATCCTGCAAAGCGGCGAGATGCGCCGCTGGGCTGCGTTCGATGTGACAGCCATCGCCGAGCACCTGCCGCTCGATTTCCTGTGGCAGAAAGCGCAAGGCGCGGGTGCTGTACGCAGCGTGTTCCGGCATCGCCACTGAAGCGGCGATCAGCCCCTTCAGCGCAGTTAAAGCGCGGCCGTCATGTTCCTCGGCGGGGAGGGCTGCGGCGAGGTTGCGGGCATCGGTCACCAGCCGGCTCATCAATCGCTGACGGAAGTCGTCATCGGCGGAGGCGGCAAAAAAATCGTAATGGCCAAGCCAGGCGGCGATGCGGGCACCGGTGACATCGGCGCGGTTCGCCAGCGGCTCCAGGTCCATCGTATCCATAAATTCCGAGACCAAAGCGCGGGCGCGGGCGCGGGCGGCGTCGGTCCCCAGAGCGCGCAGGTCGCGCAGCCAGGTGAAGCCCAGCAAATGCGCGCGCAGCAGCGGCGAGGCGCCGCTGAGATTGGAAAACTGGCCGGGCGGCAAGGCCCGGCTGGCGCCCAGCAGGGTGATTTCCCCTTTGATCAGACGGGCGCCGCGGCTGGGGTCTCCCGGCCATGGGTCGCGAACTGCCAATGATGGGGCGTCGGGGAAGTTGGCGGCACGCAGATTCTGGAGTTTGGCGAATAGTCCGCGAGCGCTACGGGTAAAGCTGCCGCGCGGCATTAAGCCACTCATCCGGCGCTGGACGCCAGGGCTGGAGCGCGGCGAGGAGCCGCGGCGCGCAGGTCAGCGATTGCCTCGGCATAGTCGGGCGCACCGAAAACCGAGGTGCCCGCAATCAGCGCGTTGGCGCCGGCGGCAAGTACCTGGCGCGCGGTCAGCGGCGTGATGCCGCCATCGACCTGCAAGGCGATGTCCCGGCCGGTGGCGTCGATCATGCCGCGAATCGTGGCGATTTTGGCAAGCTGGGAGGCGATGAACGCCTGGCCGCCAAAGCCGGGGTTGACGGTCATCACCATGATCAGATCGGCGAGGTCCAGCACATGGGCGATGGCGTCCACCGGCGTTGCCGGATTAAGGACGATGCCGGGCTTTTTACCGAGGCTGCGGATGAGCTGCAGGGTGCGATGCAGATGCGGCCCCGATTCCGGATGCACACTGATATGATCGGCACCGGCGTCAGCGAAGGCGGCGATGTAGGGGTCAACCGGCGCGATCATCAGATGCACATCCAGCGGCAGTTTGGTGTGCGGGCGCAAAGCTTTGACGATCAACGGACCAAAAGTGATGTTGGGGACAAAATGGCCGTCCATGACGTCAAGATGCAGCCAGTCGGCGCCAGCGCGCTCGACCGCCTGGGCTTCTTCGCCCAGCCTGGCAAAATCGGCGGCCAGCAGGCTGGGCGCGATAATGACACGATTTGTTACACTGACCATATTTCGATTGTACCTGTTTAGTTAAGACTTTCACAAGTCACAGAACTTTTACCATCGCCAAGAACCGCTGAATTTTCTCGGCTGGCGCAAGCAGGGCACGTTCAGGCGCGAGTTCCTGAGCCTCAGGCGGGCTTTGTTAATCTGGCAATAAAAAAACCGTCCATACCGCCGCGCTCCGGCCACAATCCGGGGTGGGTGCGGATATTCTTCTGCGCGGTGATCGCCTCCGGCAATCCGGCCGAGCCCAGGCGGTCGTGGCGCAATCCGAGTCGGCTGACGGCGGCGTTGATCCGCTGCTCGCCCTCCTCGGGCTGCAGGGAGCAGACGGCGTAAACCAGCCTGCCGCCTGGCTTCAGGAAACTAGCCGCTGCATCGAGCAGCTGGTCCTGCAGCCGGGTCAAAGTCGCGATGTCGCGCGGCTTGCGTAAATGCAGCAGGTCCGGATGACGGCGAACCGTTCCCGTGGCGCTGCAGGGCGCGTCCAGCAGGATGGCCGAGAAGTTTTCGGCTGGGCGCCAGCCGGTGGCGTCAGCCTCGACCAGCTCGGCCGTCAGTTGCAGGCGCTGCAGATTGCCGCGGAGCGTTCCAAGGCGCGCCGCGTCGCGGTCGAGCGCCGTGACAATGCCGCCGGCGGCGGCCAGCTGGGCGGTCTTGCCGCCGGGGGCCGCGCAGAGGTCAAGCACGCGCTCGCCGGGTTGGATGTTGAGGTAGTTGGCGGCCAAGGCGGCGGCGGCATCCTGCACCCAGAATTGTCCTGCCGAATAGCCCGGCAGACCGGTAACGCTGGTGCCGGCGGGGTAGCGGTACGATCCCGTCGGTAATTTTTCCCCGCCCACCGGCAGAAAGCCCGGCATCGGCGTTATGTCCAAAGGCGCTTCATGTTGATGCGCGGTGGCGATGGCGCGGGCCTGCGCGCCCCAGCTGGCCCATGCCCAGGCCGGCGTGTCGAGCCGGGGCATATCGAGCGATTCCAGCCCGGCCGGGCCGCCGGTGACAACTTTACGCAGTACCGCATTAATCAAGCCGGCAAAGGGCGCGAGCTTGCCGCTTTTGGCCAGATCCACAGCGGTGCCGACGGCGGCGTGCGCCGGTGCTTCCAGGAACAGGCTGGCGGCGGCGCCAAGCCAGAGGATATGCCGCACCCCGAGCGGCGGTTCGCGCAGCAGGAACGGTTCCAATACCGCGTTCAGCGTGCCGGTGTGTCGCAGAACGGTGGCTGCCAACCGATGCGCCGCGGCTTTGTCCCTGGCGTCGATCTCGGGCAGTGCGTCCAGGGCAGTATCCAGCGAGCTGTTGCGGGTCAGCACGGCGGTGATCAGGCTAAGTGCTGCCTCGCGCGTGGGGTCTTTCATTGCCTGGCAAGGGAGGGGATGGTGGAGCTGTGGGGAATCGAACCCCAGACCTCGTCATTGCGAACGACGCGCTCTACCAACTGAGCTACAGCCCCTATCTGAATTTGGCTCCGATCAGGGTCCATCCGGTGGGCGGCTTCGCGCATCGGCGCGGTCAAGTCAAGCTGGGCGGCAAGCGAAACGGCGGCATCTGCCGTTGCAGTTGCCATTGCATTCGCAATTGCATTTGCTATCGCGACCGGGGATCGGTACTTGAGGCCGTCAAAACAATCTGAACAGGGACGGCATCTCATGCTCGGCGCAGTATTCTGGCTAATCAGCGAAATCATCCATCTTTATATTCTGGCGATCATCGTCGCTGTCGTGATCAGCATGCTGATATCGTTCGGCGTGATCAATGCGCACAGCCGGTTTGTGTATACGGTGGCTGATTTCCTCAACCGGCTTACCGAGCCGGTGCTGGCGCCTATCCGGCGCTTCCTGCCTGATTTGGGCGGCATCGACATCAGCCCCCTGATTGCAATCCTGTTGCTGGAATTCGTCAACCGATTGCTTTCCTCTCTTTATGTTCATCTTGTCCTCTCAGGAGTGACCTTCTGATCGTCCGCCGATAACCTATTTAGGCGTATCAAGACGGTTTCTGCCTTACCTAGACCCTGAACGAAGGTCTTAAGAAACGCGAGGGACAAGGATTTGATTAATCTTATCGTTGGAATCGTCGGCGCTTCTCAGCGCCGGGCCGTTCTGGTCGTGATTGGCGCATTGCTGCTCGCGGTAGTTGGCCTGGCCTATAGCGCCCGGCATTTATCCGTTGATGCCGATACCGACCATCTGTTCGCAAGCTCGCTGCCCTGGCGCCAGGCGCAGATTGCGGAGTCTAAGAATTTTCCGCAGTTCAATCGGCTGATTGTCGCGGTTGTGCGGGCAAAGACGCCGGAGGAGGCAACGGAGACCGCTCAGGCTCTTAACGCTGCCCTGAATGCGGATAAGCAACATTTCACCGATTCCGACTATCCGGCCAATGCGAATTTCTACAACAGGAACGGGTTGCTGCTGTTGCCGGTGCCGCAATTGGCGAAGTTATTGGGCTCGATTGTTGCCGCGCAACCCTTTCTTGGCCAGTTGGCGGCGGATCCATCGGCGCGCGGTCTGTTTACCGGCATCAGTCTGATCGCCCAGGGCGTGCAACTGGGGCAGGCCAACCTGACCCCTTATAATGAGGCGCTTGGCGGCGTTGAGAAAAACCTGGCAGCAGCCGCGGCTGGCAGACCGGTGCCGCTGTCCTGGCAAGGTTTGATCGGTGGCGATCTTGGCGGTGACGCGCAATTTGTGCTTGCCCATCCGGTGTTGGACCAGGGCGGTATTCAGCCCGGCGGCACCGCGACCATCGCGCTGAATAAAATTGCCGCGAACCTGCCGGATGTGCGGGCGGGGCGGGCCAGCGTCGATTATACCGGCCAGATCCCGCTCTCCGATGAGCAATTCGCCTCGCTGACGCAGGGGTTGGTAACCGGCGGCATCGTCAGCCTGCTCCTGATCGCGCTCTGGCTGTTTCTGGCGTTGCGCTCCTGGCGGTTGATTATTCCTATTCTGCTGACATTGGTGCTGGGCCTGGCGTTGACCATCAGCTTCGCGGCCATTGCGATCGGCGCGCTCAATCTCATCTCGGTCGCCTTCGCCATTTTATTCATTGGGCTGGCGGTCGATTTCGGCATTCAGTTCTCGGTGCGTCTCCGCGATGTCCGGCATCAGATCAATGATCTCACGCTGGCACTGCCGGAGACCGCGCGCCAGGCCGGCGGCCAGATTGCGCTTGCTGCCGCGGCCACTGCCAGCGGATTTCTTGCCTTCGCGCCGACGCCATTTACCGGCGTTGCCGAGCTTGGCGTTATTGCCGGCGCCGGGATGGGCATTGCTTTTCTCTGTACGATTACCTTCCTGCCGGCGCTTTTGTGGATGTTTTCGCCAAAGCCGGAATTTTTTCTGCTCGGGCTGCCCTTTGGTGAGCCGGTCGATAATCTGATGTACAAATATCGCCGCCTGGTCCTTGGAGGGTTCGGTATCCTGGCCGTGCTGGGAATATTCGCCGCCTTCACGATCGGCTTTGATGCCAACCCGCTGGATACCAAGGACCCGAACACCGAGAGCATGCGCACATTGGAGGGGCTGCTGAATAACCCGGCAACCAACCCATTCTATGCCGATGTGCTGACGCCGAACCTGGCGGCTGCAAATGTGATGGCCGCCAAGCTCCGGGCTTTGCCGGAGGTCTCCGGCGTTATCTACGGCGGCACATTCGTGCCGCCCGACCAGTCTGTGAAACTGGCGATGATCGAGCAGGCGCAGACCATTTTGGCGCCGACGATTGAGACCACCGAAATTACGCAATCCGGCGGCGGAAACCCGGTAACCGCTGAGGATATCCGCATTTCGATGCGCATGGCGCGCGATTCCATCCTGAAGGCAAAATCGCATTTGCCGGCAAATTCGCCGATGCTGGGCATTGCCAATGCGATGACCGTGATGCTTGGCAAGAACAATGCACAGATAATGGCGATGAACGCCGCCATTACCCGTTTCCTGCCGGCGGAGCTGGCGCGGCTGAATGACTCACTCACCGCCAAAGGCATCACCGAGGCCAATCTGCCGCCGGAAATTGCCCGCAACTGGTTTCTGCCGGATGGCCAGGTTCGCGTGCAGGCGCTGCCAACCGGCGCCGCGCAGCAAACCAAGGGGCTGAAGGCATTTGCGCAGGCGGTGCTCAGCGTCGCCCCGACTGCCGGCGGCCCCGCGATTTCTACCATCGCGACTGCACGGACGATTTTGAATTCGTTCCGCGAAGCGGCCTTGCTGGCCGCACTCGCGATTGCCGTTATCCTGTTCATCGTTTTTCGCAATCTGGCCGATACGCTGCTGGTGTTGTCGACTTTGGCGCTCTCGTCGCTGCTTACCGCGCTGTTTGCGAAAATCGCGGGGGTGCAGATCAACTACGCCAATATCATTGCCTTGCCGCTGCTGCTGGGCGTTGGCGTGTCGTTCAATGTTTATTTTGTGATGAACCACCGCGCCGGCATGCGCCGTTTCCTGCATACCGCAACGGCGCATGCGGTTTTGTTCTCGGCGCTGACGACGGGCACCGCGTTTGGGACGCTGGCGGCGTCGCATGATCGGGGGACCTCCAGCATGGGCGTGCTGCTGCTGCTCAGCCTGCTGGCGGTGCTGATTGCAACCTTCCACTATCTACCGACCCTGCTCTATACGCTGCCGGAGGACGATGCTCCAAAAACGTAGCCTGAGCCTGTCAGGCCACCGCACCAGCATTGCGCTGGAGCCGGAGTTTTGGGCGGCGCTGGAGGCACTGGCTGTCGCGCAGAGGCGTTCGCTGACCGCGCTTATCGGAGGGATCGACTGCGAGCGGTCGCCTGCGCAACCCTTGGCCTCGGCACTCAGGGTTTACGCATTGGGAGGCAAGTGAAGGTTAGCTGAAGTCGAGGCCGAGTGCGCGCAATACCGCCGGTTTCAACTGTTGTTTGATTTTTGGATGACCTGCCCAGCCGGAGGCTTCGCCGGATGCGATGGCGGCGGCCGCGTCGCGTACGGAAATGGCGTTCGCTGCTTCTGTTTTGTTCAATCCCGTCCAATCCAGTGGCCAGGCAACCGGGGCGCCGGGCCGGGCCCGTGGTGAGTAGGGTGCGACCGCGGTAGAGCCCATTTCATTGCGGAAATGGTCGATAAAGATTTTTTTCGTGCGGCGCGCCTTGCTCATGGTTGCGACATAGAGGTCCGGAGCGTCGGCAACCAGGCGGTTGGCCAGAACGGCGGAGAATTCCTTGATAACCGGCCATGAAAATTTGCGCTCGATCGGCACCACGACATGCACGCCCTTGCCCCCGGTGAGCAGCGGCAGGGACTGCAGGTCGAGCGCTTCCAGCACATCCCGCAGACGAAGGGCGGCGCGTTTGACGGCGGCGAAATCGACGCTGGTGTCGGGGTCGAGGTCGAAGACGATGCGGTCCGGCTGGTCGATCTTATCGGTTCGGCTGCCCCAGATGTGGAATTCCAGGACGTTCATTTGAACGGCGGCGATCAAGGCTTCCGGCTTTTTGAAGTAAATATATTCCTCAGTCTTATGGTCCTTCTTCACGAAAGCATCGTGCAGCCACGCCTCGCCGAAACCGGGGCCTGGGTGGCGCTGGTAGAAGGTTTTGCCGCCCGCACCCTCCGGCGCGCGGACCAGCGTGATGAAGCGGTCTTGTGCGAACGGCAGCATCAGTTTCGCCGCTTCATGCATGTAAGTTGCGATCTCGCCTTTGCTGATGTCGGTATCGGGGTAGACGATTTTCTCCCCGTGGCTGATGGCGACGCCGTCGATTTTATCGCCCATGGAATCTATCCTTTTCGGAATCTCGCGGACCACCTCCGCCGGCTTTTTGTCCTGGCGCAGGCCTAGGAAACTGCCCTGGCGAATTTGCCGGTCGCCGGTCCAACCGGCAAAGGCGATGTTCGCCACGAGCACCGGTTTTACCCAGGTGACGTTGCGGCGCATTTCTCTCGGGATGTCGGCTGCGGGCGGCTTGGCGGTTTTATGTTTCTCGCGCAGTGCGGCGAGCTCCGCCAATGTCTGGTCGTTAAAACCGGTGCCGACGCGGCCGGCGTAGCGGACGCCGCCGTCCTCATTCACTCCCATGAGCAAGGAGGAAAAGGGCCGGGATTTTTCAGAGGCGGAGAAGCCCAGAATAAGAAACTCCTGCTCCTGGCGGCATTTTATCTTGACCCAGGCGCTGCCGCGGCCGGCGCGGTAGGGGGCGGTTTTGCGCTTGGCGATGATGCCTTCGAGCCCCTGTTCGCAAGCCGTTTTCAACAGCCTGGCGCCGGCGCCCTTGCCCGTGGCGGCGAAATCCTCACTGTACTGGATGACGGCATTTCCCGCGGGCGCGCCCAGTAGTTTTTTAAGCTCGCTTTTGCGGGCAGTGAAGGGAAGCGCCGTTAGCTTTTTGCCGCCCAGTTCGAGCAGGTCGAAGGCAAAGAAACTGAGGTTGCCTTTGCCGGATTCCAGCGCTGCGACCAGGGCTGGAAAATCGCTGCGGCCTTGACCGTCCAAAACCACGGCCTCGCCATCGATCAGCGCGGCGTCGAGCTGCAATGCCGCGGCTGCTTTGGCGATGGTGGGGAATTTGCCGGTCCAATCCAGGCCGGAGCGGGTGTAGATTTTTACCGTATCGCCGCTGGCGGCGATCTGCGCCCGGTATCCGTCGAATTTGATCTCAAATAGCCAGTCCGCGCCGGCGGGCACTTCTTCGACCAGGGTCGCCAGCATTGGCGGCGCGAATTCCGGGAGTTTTTCGCCGCTTCTGTGCCACTCCCGATCCTGAGATTTTGCGATCTGGGCCAAATCGCGCCGGCTGACCACACTTGTAGTCGATTTTTCGAGCAGATCCGGGTTGGTGTTGGCGTATTCGTCACGTTCCTTGATGAGTAGCCAGTTTTCGTTCTTCTCTTGCCCGCGGGGTTTCATGCGGATCAGCCCCCAGCGGCCCTGCAGGCGTTTGCCGTGCAGCAGGAAGACCAGCTTGCCTTTTTGAAGTCCCTCGCGCGGGTCGCCGATCGGCTCCCATGTGCCGGTATCCCAAAGCATGACGGTGCCGCCGCCGTAATTGCCTTTGGGGATGGTGCCTTCGAAACTGCCGTATTCCAGCGGATGGTCTTCGGTTCGCACCGCCAGGCGCCTGTCCTTGGTGCTGTAACTCGGACCGCGCGTGACGGCCCAGCTCAGCAGCACCCCGTCCAACTCAAGCCGGAAATCGTAATGCAGGCGCGTCGCGTCATGTTTTTGAATCAGATAGGCATGGCCGGGCGCGGCCTTGGCGGCGGCGCCTCGGGGTTCCGGGGTTTCCGCGAATCTGCGCTTGTTTCGATAGGTCGTCAGCGCATCCGGCGTCGCGGCGGGCATTTATCTGGCGCGCGCGCGTTTGGCTGGCGGCGGCGCTTTCGCCGCGGCTTTCGGCTGGGTCGCCGCTTTCGGTTTTGCGGCCGGTTTGGTCTCGTTATCGCGCACGCTGCGGCGCAAGGCTTCCACCAGATCGATGACGTTGCCGCGGTTGCCGCTGTCGTCGCCGGCATCCACCTCGATCGGCTGATGCTTGGCTTTTGCCTCGATCAAGGCTCGCAGCGCCTCGGTATAATGGTCGTGAAATTTTCCCGGCTCGAATTTCTGGCTCTTGCGGCCGATCAACTCCTTGGCGAGATCCAGCAATTCCTTGCTCGGCTTGTCATCGCTGACATCGGCGAAAAACGGCGCGGCGTCCCTGACTTCATCCGAGAAGCGCAGGGTCTCCAGCATCATTCCCGCGCCGCAGGGTTTGAGCGCCACGACATATTCCCGTCCCCGCATTACGAATTGTCCCAGGCCCATTTTGCCGGTGCTCCGCAAAGCATCGCGCAATATGCCGTAAGCCTCCTCCGCCAATTCGCCATCCGGCAGCACGTAATAGGGTTTGTCGAAATAGATCGGATCAATCTCACAATGGTCGACGAACTGGATGAGGTCGATCGTACGCTTGGCTTCGATTTTCACGTTTTCAATGTCGTCATCCGTGACGAAGACATATTTTCCCTTGGAAACCTCGAAGCCTTTGACGATGTTGTCGGCTTCCACCTTGCCGATACCGGGTGCCACCTTCTCATAGCGAATGCGCTTGCCGGATTTCTGGTCGACCTGGTGAAAGGCGATGCGGGCGCCGGTTTTAACCGCGGACACCAGCTGCACGGGCACGGAGACCAGCGCCAGACGCAGTTGACCGGTCCAGAGACTGCGCCCCTGCCCGCCCGCTGAGGGCGTTTTCATGATCTTGGTCGATTTTGCACGCGGCCGGGCCATTATCTGCAGATGGGAAGCTATTACCGGCAGCGCAACAACCGGCGCTCCCGAGTGACTCTTTTTTAAGCAAGCAGGAATATCGAAAGGGTTCAATTTTCCGGCACCGAAAAACCATCTCTCGGGAGCCGGGAGGGGGGTACTTCAGGCCGTGGCCAATCAATGCTAGCAGGTTGGAGCAATTATAACGCAACGGGCGCTTGGATGGATTTTTGAGGAAGTCCGAGACCTTCCGGCTATTAAACTGGATGGAAATCTAACTTGACAATCGGCAACCCCTCCACAACCGCATCCGCAGGCGAGCCCGTTGCGCCTGTCAAACCGCCGCCATCTCCCATCCTTGTCGAGGGGCCGATTGTAAAAACGCTGGTGTTATTCTCGCTGCCGATCCTGGCGAGCAATATCCTGCAATCGTTGAACGCGTCGATCAACGCCGCCTGGATCGGGCATCTGCTTGGTACTCGCGCATTAACCGCCAGCGCCAATGCGAACACGCTGCTGTTTTTTCTTCTTAGCCTCAGCCTGGGACTCAGCCTCGCGGCGACGATTCTGGTGGGACAAAGCCTTGGCGCGCGGGATCTGCTGCAGACCAAGCGTGTAATGGGAACCGCGAGCGTATTCTTCGGCGGTTTATCGCTTCTGATTGCCATAGCAGGGTTTGCCGTGGCGCCGCTGATTTTGCATGCAATGCAGACGCCGCCGGATGCCGCGCCGCTTGCCGCGGCCTATCTTCGCATCATCTTCGTCGCGGTTCCGGCAATATTCCTCTCCACCTTCATGATGATGGCGCTGCGTGGCGCAGGGGATTCCCGCACGCCGTTTTTTTTCATGTTGATCTCGGTGACACTGGATGTCGCGCTTAACCCTTTTTTGATACGCGGCTTCGGTCCGATTCCGGCGCAAGGCATTGCTGGCTCGGCGATGGCGACCGCGATCGCGCAATGGCTATCCTTTGGCTTGCTGATTGCCTGGCTCTACCGGCGCCCGCATGTGCTCACCATTGGCCGTAGGGAATTGCGTTATTTCCGCATCGACGGCGCGATACTGCGCAGCCTGCTCACCAAGGGTGTTCCGATGGGATTGCAAATCGTCGTGGTGTCTTCCTCGATGATTTTGCTGATCAGCCTGATCGATCGCTACGGATCTTTGACGGTGGCCGCCTACGGCGCAGCTTTCCAGCTTTGGAATTACATCCAGATGCCGGCATTTTCCATCGGCAACGCTGCGTCCTCGATGGCGGCTCAGAATGTCGGCGCCGGGCGCTGGGACCGGGTGAATCGAATCGCTTTTGCCGCGGTGGCGTTCAATATTCTGCTGACCGGCGCACTGGTGGGGGCGGTGACGCTTTCAGATAACGCAGCCTTTTCCCTGTTTCTCGGCGGCAATATCGAGGCGATCGCGATCGCCAAGCATATGCATCTCATCGTCTCCTGGTCGTTCATATTTTTTGGAATCGCTTTTGTTCTATCCAGCGTCGTGCGCGCCACCGGCGCCGTCATTCCACCGCTGCTGATTTTGCTGGTGGCCATCTGGGGCATCCGGATTCCGGTTGCCGCCTTTATGTCGCATTTTGGGGTGGACGGCGTTCTATGGGGTTTTCCTGCCGGCTCCATCGCCTCGGTCGTCATGACAATCGCCTATTACCGTTTCGGCAATTGGCGGCGCGCAAAAATGCTAGATATTTAACCGCAGGCGGTAGGTATAGGTATCGCCCCGGAATAGCCCTTCGACATATTCCACCATTACTTCGCGGCGGTTATAGCTGCGGCGTTTTATCAACAGACAAGGCACCGGCGCCTCGAACCCAAAGATTTCAGACTCAAGCGCGTTTGGCAGCGTCGCTTCAATGGTCTGGTCGCAAAATGCGAGGCCGACACCGCCTTGCGCCAATTGCGCGTAGATCGAGCCGGTCATGTCAGCATGCTCCAAAAACCGTGCCGCATTGAGACTGTACCAGGCTTTTTCATAGGAAAGCGGGATATCGTCACCATATCGGATTCGTACCAATTTCAGCAACGGCGCGGTTGATGGAAGATCGAAGATCGAGGCGATTTGCCGATCCTCGACAATTTCCCGCTCAAGGATTCTGGATGAGGGCGTGCGTCCCATCTCCTGCATTTCCTGGGTGAAACCCTTCAGCCGGTCCATGCCGGGTAGCAGCCGCACCCCTTCGCCCTCGACGATCGATCCATTCCGGCCATAGGCGCGGATCAACCGCCGGTCCCGCAGGGTGTTGTAGCAGCGCTGAATGGTGGCGCGGCTGATACCCATGGTTTCGGCAAGCTGGCGTTCCGCCGGCAACGTCGTTCCGGGCCTGATCCGGCCATCCTCAATCAAGGTGATCAGTTGTTCCTCGAGCTGCTGGTAGATCGGCTTGGCGGTATCGCCGCGGATTCGCAGCCAGCTTGCGATCGGCGCTTGCTCATCGCCATATGCCTCGGCGATAAGAACCGGGGAGTTTTCAGGCCGGTGGCGCGGTGCGTCAGCGGCAGGATCGGGAAACTGAGGCCGGCGGGCGCGATGTTGGTTACTTCTCAACACGCTCTACTTTCATGGCAGGTAAGGATCAACAAGTGGGTACAGACAATTCTATATTCGTCCTTGGCAGTTTTGTCGCTGCTTGTTGTGTCAAAGTGCAACGATTTCCTTTGGCCGGAGAGTCGTTGTCCGCGGAATCATGCTTCATCGAAGCCGGCGGCAAGGGGCTGAACATCGCAGCGGGGGCGCGGCGTCTCGGCGCCACGGTTGATGGGCTGCTGGCAATTGGTGACGATCTTTTTTCCACGCTCGCCGAGGCAGCGCTGGACAAAGCCGACCTGCCACTGGGCATGTTGGTGCGGCAAACCGGCGCTACCGGCACAGGGGTCGGCTTTATCGACAAGAACGGCGAGAATTGCATCGCCGTTTTTCCCGGCGCCAATGCGCTTTTGTCAGCCCGGCATGTGGCGCAAGCGGGTGCCCGGCTCACGCAGGCGCGCCTCGTCATCGCGCAGTATGAGATTGGGGACGAACCCATCGAAGCTGCGTTCACCGCGGCACGCCGGTCGGGTTGCCTTACCATTTTGAATCCTTCGCCGTACCGCGCAATCACGCGGCAGATATTGTCAGCCGCCGATATTATTATAGTTAACGCTGTTGAGGCCAGTCAGCTGGGCCGCGATCTCGGCATGCCTGACCACCATGGGAACCGGGATGTAAATTTCTACCAACCGCTGGCGCAGACCTTACTGGGCGCCGGCGTCGGCACCCTAATCGTTACGTTTGGCGCAAATGGCGCTGTCGCCTGGCGAAACGGCGGCCCAGCGGTGTACCAACCTGCATTCGAGGTTGAGGCGGTGGATACCATCGGCGCCGGCGACGCCTTCACCGCCGGCCTTGCAACCAGCCTTTCCGAGAACCGGCCGTTCGAGGATTGCCTGCGTTGGGGAGCGGCAGCGGGCGCCTGCACGGCCGCAGCACTCGGCGTGCTCGACGCGCTGCCTCGGCGCCCGGCGATCGAGGCCTTGCTGAGCCGGGATTAAAGCGGGGCGTTTTCGTTAATCGGGACCCATTCGCGGGCGCCATGCACCAGATACCGCGTCATGCGCGCGCCATCCCAGTGATAGCGAAACTGCCGCGCCTGCGCGACGGGCAAAGCGATGCAGTCCGGCCAGAACACCGCCGCGGCCATGCCGCCTGGATAGCGCACGCTTGGATAAACCACGCCGTCTTTGCCCTGGACTCGCGCCTCCCGCCCAAAAACCTGGCCTTTGCGCCAATCCTCCGGGTCCAGGCAGTCCGGCGGGGGCGGCACGAAATTTCCGTTCAGGGCGGCGCAGAGCTCGCGAAAATCAGCGTCCCCGGGTGGCTCCTGGGTGAGGCGCATGAACCGTTCGAAATGATAGGCCGTTTCCGCCAAGGCCACTTCGAGCCGGTCGCCGCAATACCAGACGCCGTAAGCGCCGTCTGAAAACCGGCTGGGCCGGGCTTTGGAGACATGGGTAAAAGCGGCCATTACCAGCGAAGCCGTCGGTCCAGCCAAGCGCCGCGCCGGTGGCACTAGCGCCAGATTTCCCACCGTATCCCTGATCCGGGGATTGCACCGGGCCTCCGCCGCAACCAGGATTTCCCAGTCTTCAGGCGGTGCCAGGTCCTCAAACAGATCAACCGGCGGGTAAATCGTCCGAATGATCCGGTGAGCCTTTGCCCATTTCACCAGCCGGCCCGCTCGGCATCCAAAAATGCCCGTACCTCGGCAATATCCGTCGGCGCGCCTTGCAGCATTTTATCGAGCGCCGAGCGGCCTCCGAAGGCTTCATTAGGTTTTTTTACCCATTCATAGCCGCGCTCCGGCGCCGAAAACATATAGCGAAGGGCTTTGTGAATCCCCAGCAAACATCCCAGCCGATAGACCGTATCATGCGGTACCCCGGCAATTTGCCCGCTGCGCCAGCGCTGCAGCGTCCGTTCTGCCGGAGACCCAAGCAAGATCCGTATTTCGCTTGATTTGAGGGACCATTTCTCAAACAGATTCAGCACGGCCCGCAGCATCACCGCGGATTCCTGGACGCTGACCTCCTCGAAAATTATGTCCGCCTGCAAAAAACCGGATTGCGCGTCAGCGAAGCCTTTCGTTGCGGGAGTGTTCATGTGTCGTGGCTAGCATGAAGCGCCAAATGACGCAATAGGATATTATTAGGCCAAATGGCGGAATTTTATGAGAGTCTTGAACCCCGGCGTTTTTGCAATGGACTTTCATGCCCAGGGCCTTCCGCCCAAGGTGACATTCGCCGCAAAAAGGAATAGGGGAGCGCCGTCATCACTGTTTGAACCAATCCATGGGTCCGGCCTGCAGGCGCCAAACTGGTCTGCGGGACTGCTCCCATTACGAAAGACACAAGGAACACCACGATCATGCGCGTTTATTACGACCGGGATGCCGATGTTAACCTCATCAAGAGCAAAAAGGTTGCCATCGTCGGCTATGGCAGTCAGGGCCATGCCCATGCGCTCAATCTCAAGGATAGCGGCGCCAAGGAACTTGCCGTCGCCCTGCGTCCCGGCTCGGTAGCCGTTGCCAAGGCAGAGGCTGCGGGCATCAAGGTGCTTTCCCCGACGGACGCCGCCAAATGGGCCGATGTCATCATGGTGCTTACCCCCGACGAAGGCCAGGGCGACCTGTATAAGGACCATCTGGCCGCCAATATGCGCCCCGGCACCGCTCTGGCTTTCGCGCATGGCCTGAATATTCATTTCAACCTGATCGAACCGCGCGCCGATATCGATGTCTTCATGATCGCGCCCAAGGGCCCCGGCCACACCGTGCGCAGCGAATATCAGCGCGGCGGCGGCGTACCCTCGCTGGTGGCGGTTGCGCAGAACGCATCCGGCAATGCGCTGGACATCGCACTCTCTTACGCCTCGGCCATTGGCGGCGGCCGCGCCGGCATCATCGAGACGACGTTCAAGGAAGAATGCGAAACCGATCTGTTCGGCGAACAGGCCGTGCTTTGCGGCGGCGTTGTCGAGCTGATCAAGGCTGGGTTTGAAACGCTGGTGGAAGCCGGTTACGCGCCTGAGATGGCGTATTTCGAATGCCTGCATGAGGTGAAGCTGATCGTCGATCTGATCTATGAAGGCGGCATTGCCAACATGAATTACTCGATCAGCAACACCGCCGAATACGGCGAATACGTCACCGGCCCGAGAATCATTACGCCGGAGACGAAGGCGGAGATGAAGAAGGTGCTCTCCGACATTCAGACCGGCCGCTTCACCCGCGACTGGATGCTGGAGAACAAAGTCGGGCAGACCAACTTTAAAGCCATGCGCCGCGCCACCGCCGATCATCAGATCGAGGAAGTGGGCACCAAGCTCCGCGGCATGATGCCGTGGATTTCCAAAAATGCCCTGGTGGACAAAGCGAAAAACTAAAGCCGCACCGATGGATACCGGCCCCGCCCCGATCACTTCCGAAGTGCGTGACGGCGTCGGTATCGTCACCATCAACCGGCCCGAGCGCCTCAATGCCTGGGCGCCGGGCATGGGGCGGATCTATTTCGACATCCTGGACGAGATGACAAAATCGCCTCGGGTTCGGGTGATTCTGCTGCGCGGCGCGGGCCGGGCATTTTGCGCCGGCGCCGATATGTCGGGGTTGAGCAATCTCGCCGGCGGCGAAGATTCCGCCGCCTATCGCGATCCCCGGCCCTATTGGCTGCCGCTGTCGATCGGCAAGCCGGTTGTCGGCGTCATTCAAGGCCCCTGCATCGGTTTTGGCGTTGTCCTCATGCTATGCTGCGATATTCGCTTCGTCGCCGAAGATCTCAAACTCGCCATAGTCTACGCCAAGCGCGGCCTGGTCGCCGAGCTCGGCCTGACCTGGCTATTGCCGCGGCTGATCGGCGCGGGGGCGGCAATGGACCTGCTGATGTCCGCCCGGAATATCGACGCCAGGGAAGCCTTGGCAATCGGTCTGGCAAACCGGATCGTCGACACGGAAGCGCTGTTCGACACCGCCTTTGCCTACTGCAAGGAAATTGCCGCAACCTGCGCGCCGTCATCGCTGAGCATCATGAAGCGGCAAATCTACACCGACCTGATGAGCAATCTAAGCGCAGCCTACGATCGCTCCGAAGGCTTGCTGTGCGACGCGCTGGTGAGCGCCGATTTCGCCGAAGGCATCCAATCCTTCAAGGAAAAACGGCCGCCGCAGTTTCCGCCGCTGGACCCTAAGCTCGCGTACTACGATCCAAATAAAGCCAATTAAAAGCAGTTCTTTTTCTGAAGAAAAAGAACCAAAAAGACTTTGTTGTCCGGGCCATGGGCGTTGGCGCCCCCACAGCCCATGGCCCAAAATAACAAAAGTTTTTTGCGCCGCTTTTTTTCAAAAAAGCGGCTTCTTGCTTCACGCGCTTGCGATCTTTGCCATGAGTTCCATGGCTTCTTCGGTAACGTCGGTCAGGCGCAGCGTTGTGAACTCCGAATCACGCCATGCTGCGAAGCGTTGTTTGATTCGTTCCGGCGTGCCGTAAAGCGCTCTCTGGTCCAGGTATTCGTCTGGCACCGCGGCTTCGGCTTCCTGTTTGCGGCCGGCGAGGTAGAGTTCCTGGATGCGTTCGGCTTCGGCGGCAAAGCCGCTCTCGATCATTGCGTCCTTGTGGTAGTTCTGACCTTGGGCGCCCATGCCACCCACATAGAGCGCGATGAAGGCGCGTCCTTCGGCCATGGCGCCCTTCACGTCGTTCGTGATGATTGCGCGCAGGCTGGTGACGATTTCAAAGTCTTTCAGGGTTTTGCCATCGTTTCGCTTTGCAATCCCCTGTTTTAAAGGTTCGATTTTGGCTGGCAGGGTTTCCGGGATGATGTGCATGGTGATCCAGCCGTCGGCGATCTCGCCGGTGAGGCGGATATTGCCTTTCGTGCTGGTGCCCAGCATGACCGGGATGTTTGGATTGCCGTGCAGGATGCTTTTGAGCGGCTTGCCGAGGCCCGACGAACCTGGGCCGTGGTATGGCAGCTGAATTTCCGGCCCGTCATGGGTCACCGGACCTTCGCGCCGCCAGATTTTTTTCATGATGGCGACATAGTCGCGAATCCGGTCCGCGGGCTTGCCCCAGGGCTGGCCGTACCATCCCTCGACGATCTGCGGTCCGGAGACGCCGAGGCCGACAATCATCCGGCCCTCGCCGGCCAGCGCATCCAGCGTTTGCGCGGACATGGCGAGGTTGGCCGGCGTGCGGGCGGCGAGTTGGGCAATGCCGGTGCCGAGCCGGATATTTTTGGTCAGCGCCGCAATATAGGCCAGTGGCGTCATCGCATCCGAGCCGTAGGCTTCGGCCGTCCATAGCGAGTCAAAGCCCAGTTTTTCCGCCAGCAGGATTTTGTCCATCGGCAAAGCGAGCTTCGCGCCGCTATATCCAAGTTCAAGGCCAAGTTTCATCGGAGGGTTCTCTCTGGGGCGCCGACTTCCGCCGATCGCCAAAATGGGACGCAGCCTCGTGTAGAGAGGGCTATCCCGGCTGTCAAAATTACGGGCCCCGAGACTGCGGCGAAACCTGTTGCAACAGCAGGTGAATCCACTGAAACTGCTTGGATAAGCCCTAACCAGTCAGCCCGAAAACGGAGCTTTTGGAGAACAAGCGGGCGGAGGAAACAACATGGATATCGGCCATGGCTTTATTGCCGCGGTTTCCGGCGTGTGGGCGCGCGTCGCATGAACCAGGATGAAGCTTTAGCCACAAAAAGTGAGTGGCGGGCGCACTGGCCGGTCGTGCTGGCCGGCATGGCTGGAATGGCTTTGGCCGCAATGCCCACTTATTCCGTGGGCGCATTTTTAGGCCCATTGCAGCAGCAGTTCGGTTGGTCACGGGCGGCGATCACCTCCGGCTTTACCGTCATTATGATCGTAGGCGTCCTGGGTTCATCGCTGGTGGGAGTGCTGATTGATCGTGTCGGCCCGCGGCGGATCGCGCTGCCGGGTTCGGTGTTGTTTCTTGCCGGCATGGCGCTGCTTTCCCTGGCAACACCAAGCCTAGGGCTTTGGCGCGTGCTATGGCTGCTGTTCGGCATAGGGTCGCTGGCATTGACGCCGGCGATATGGGCCGTTTCCGTCACCGGCTTTTTTAAGCGCGGCCGTGGCCTGGCGCTGGCGGTGATGCTGTGCGGGACGGCTGTCGCTTCGTCCGGAATACCCTTGTTGAGCACGGTTCTGATCGAGCATTTCGGCTGGCGGATGGCCTATCGGCTGCTACCGGCAATCGCCTTTGTTAGCGCCTGGCCGATCTTCTATTTTTGCCTGCGCAGCCCTGCCGATCAGGCGCAGGTCACCGCTCTGCGAACGCGCAGTGCGACGCCGGATTCCGCCAGCATGGAAGCCCGCGCGGCACTTCTGTCATTCCCTTTCTTGAAGCTCGGGACTGCAGCTTTCTGCTTCACCTTTGCGGCGCTGGCGATACTGGTGAACTTCATTCCCATCATGGTTGCATCCGGCATTGGGCCTAAGGATGCAGCCGCAATTGCGGGAATCTTTGGCATCGCAACCGTTGCCGGGCGGCTTACCAGCGGCTTTCTGCTGGATCGCATGGACGGCAATATCATCGGCGGGTTTTGCTTAGGCACCCCAATTGCCAGCTGTCTATGTTTTGTTCTGGCGCCGGGCTCGATACCGGCGACGATGGCTGCGGTATTGATAATCGGTCTATGCGTCGGCGCCGAGGTAAACGCGATTGCCTTCCTCACCGCCCAGCGTTTCGGCACCGCGCGGTACGGAACTATTTTCGGCACTATTTCGGGGTTGTGGTCGCTCTCGGCCGGGCTGGGGCCGTTGATGGCAAATCGGGTTTTTGACGTGGAGCACTCGTATCTGCCGGCGATCTGGGGCCTGATTCCCCTGTTCGCTCTTGCATCCCTGGCGTTATTCACATTAGGCAAGCATAAATAGTTCAACAATTCCGGAAAGTGGAAGTTCAAGGAACTTATGCCTCAAGATTCAGAGACCCTGGCGGGTGAAGACCTGACCGGCTTTTTCCAGGCGCGCGATATCGCACTGGTCGGTGCATCGGATAAATCGGAGTGGAGCAAGTTGATCCACAGCCGCTTCGAGCGGTTTGGCCACGAAGGCAGCCTGCTGGCGGTCAACCGCAACGGCAATATGGCGCATGGGTTGCCGGGGTTTAAAAGCTGCACCGAGGCCGATCTGCCGATCGATATGGCCTATATCTACGTACCCGCCACGGCGGTGACGGAGGCGCTGCGCGACGCCGCGGCAGCAGGCATTCGCCGCGCCGTGATCCTGACCTCGGGCTTTGCCGAAGCGGGGCCCGAAGGGGCGGCGATGCAGGATGATGTGGCGGCCGTCGCGCGGGAGCTGGGGATTCGGCTGATGGGGCCGAATTCGATGGGCTATGCCAATATTGCGCACCGCTCCGCAGTCACCTCGATCAACAGCCGGCTGCCGGTGCGGGCAGGCTCGCTGGCGCTGGTTTCGCAATCCGGCGCCATTGCAAATGAGCTGGGTAAGTTCGCGCATACGCAGGCCATCGGGCTCTCATTCCTGGCTGCCACCGGCAATGAGGCGGATATCGGGCTTGCTGATATCGTCGAATATCTCGTCAATGACGACGCCGTGAAGGCGATCGGCATTTATGCGGAATCAATCAACAATCCGGCGCGGTTTGCGGCGGCGGCGGCCAAGGCGCGGGCGGCGCGCAAACCGATCGTGCTGCTGAAGCTTGGCCGCAGCGAAATGTCCGCCGCGATCGCGCAGGCGCATACCGGATCGCTGCTTGGCGATGACGGCATTTTCGACGCGATGTGCCAGCGCTACGCCATCACCCGGGTGTACTCGATCGAAGAACTGATCATCACCGCCAATGTGCTGGCGCGGGTGGGGCCAATTTATCCTGCGCGCATCGGCATGCTTTCGATCTCCGGCGGCGCCTGCGCCATGTATGCCGATCTTGCCAGTATTTACGGCCTGGACGTCCCCCAGTGGTCGGAACCGACCCAGGCGAAATTGCGGGAAGTGCTGCCGTCTTTTGCCGCCACGCTCAACCCGCTCGATGTCACGGGCGCCGTGGTGCAGACCCCGGAGATTTGGACCGACGCGATCCGCGCGGTGTGCGAGGACCCGAATATCGGGATGGTGCTGGTTGTCACTCTGCTGCCGAACACGCCAACCGAGGTCGCGTTGCTCGGCGACGGCATCCGGCCCATCGGCAAGGCCTTCCGCACCGCCGGCCGGGTGCCGATGGTGGCCAACACCACCGTGCAGGATGTCAGCGAAGCGCGGCTGGAATTCATGCGCGATGCCGGGATTGATCCGATTTTGCCGAACCTCGATATCGGGGTACGAGCGCTGGCACATCTGCAGCGCTGGTCGGAGCGCCTCGCGCTGGAAATGCCAACGGGTCAGGCAGTGGTTGCCGCCGGCACGCAGCCGCAAGGCGAGCGCGAGACGCTGGCCTATCTGGCCGAACGTGGTGTGCCGGTGATCAAATCGGTACTCGTCGCTGATGCTGAGGCGGCCGGACGGGCCGCGGCCTCGATCGGCGGCCCGGCTGCGCTCAAAATCGCATCGCCCGATATTGCGCATAAGACCGAGGCCGGCGGGGTGCGGCTGAACGTCGCGGCAACAGACGCGGCGCGCGTGTTCGAGGAGATTATTGCGTCGGTGAAAAACCATGCGCCGGCGGCTGCGATCGACGGCGTGCTGGTCTCGCCGATGCGAGGCGCCGGCACGGAGTTGATCGTCGGTATCGTGCGCGATCCGGAATGGGGTCTGGCGGTCAGCGCCGGGCTTGGCGGGGTGCTGACGGAAATTCTGGAGGACCGCGCGATCCGACTGGCGCCGCTGGATGCGGCGGCGGTGCGGGCCATGTTGATGGCCTTGCGCGGCGCGCGGCTTTTGCAAGGGTTCCGCGGCCAGCCGGCGGCTGATCTTGATCGACTGAGCGAAGTGATCGTGGCCATCGCGCAAGCCGCGGAAGCGTTGGGGCCAAACCTCGCCGTGTTGGAGATCAATCCGTTGCGGGTGCACGGCGCGGAGATCGAAGCTTTGGATGCGCTGGCAGTTTACCAGGCCTGATTAAGGAGGAATTTTCATGGATAACGCACTCTGCCGGCTCACCGGCGCGGAATTTCCGCTATTTGCTTTCAGCCATTGCCGGGATGTTGTTGCCGCCGTCAGCCGCGCGGGCGGGTTTGGCGTGCTCGGCTGCAGCTCCTATGGATCGCACGAGCTGGAGGCGGAACTGGCCTGGATCGATGCGCATGTCGACGGCAAGCCCTACGGCGTGGATATTCTGTTTCCGGCGACGCAATCGGCGGCACCCGGCATGACGATGGATGATTTTTCCGCCGCAATTCCGGCCGGGCATGTGGATTTTGTGGTGGATTTGCTGGACTGGCACGATGTGAAAATCCGCCCTGACGAGGTGATCCGCCAGCGCGTGCCGCCGACCGCACCTGATGAAGCGGAGCGGTTGCTCGACATCGCGCTTCGGCATCCGATCCGGCTGATTGCAAATGCGCTGGGCGTGGCGCCGCCGCTGATGATCGAGCGCGCCAAGGCGGCGGGCGTGCCGGTTGCGGCATTGGTCGGCACCAAGGAGCATGCCATCAAACAGGCGAAGGCCGGGGTGGATATTATTGTGGCCCAGGGCGGCGAGGCCGGCGGGCATTGCGGCGATGTGGCGACCATGGTGCTGGTGCCCGAAGTGATCCGGGCGGTGGCGGGGCTGGGTGCGCCGCCGGTGCTGGCGGCGGGCGGAATTGTCACCGGCAGCCAGATGGCCGGCGCCATGGCCATGGGCGCGCAAGGGGTATGGACCGGCACGGTCTGGCTGGCGACCAGCGATGCCGAAACCAGCCCGGTGATCCGCGAGAAGATGATCGCAGCGACCTCGTCGGGCACCATTCGTTCGAGGGCGCGTACGGGAAAACCGTGCCGTTTGCTGGACAGCCCCTGGCACACCGCCTGGAACGCGCCGGATGCGCCCAAACCCCTGCCCTTCCCGCTGATGCCGCTGATCTGCGTGCCGGCGCTGAACAAGACGCTGCGGGCCGCGGAGGCGGGGGTGGAGGGCGCGTTCAAGCTTGCGACCTATGAATCTGGCCAGGGCGTCGGACTGATTGAATCGGTGAAATCCGCCACCGCCGTGGTGCAGGATTTCAAGCAGGAATTTGCCGAGGCGTTCGAGCAGTTCCTGACCCAGGTTGGCGTTTGATGGAAGAACTCCTCACCGAGCGCATCGGCGATGTCTTCCGGCTGACGCTGAACCGTCCGCAGGAGCTGAATTCCATAAGCGCTGCACTGGCGCTCGAAATACCGCGGGTGATGGCCGATTGCGTGGCGCAAGGCGCGCGCGCGATTCTGGTGACCGGCGCGGGCCGCGGCTTTTGTTCCGGCGCCAGCCTGAGTGGGGCCAAGAGCGGCCTGAGCCATGACGCGCAGATGGAGAGTTTGTACAACCCGCTGGCCAGGGCCTTCTATAATTCGCCGGTGCCGCTGGTGACGGCGGTGAACGGCGTGGCCGCCGGTGCCGGGGCGGCCTTGGCCTTTGCCGGCGATATTATCGTGGCCGCACGCTCCGCGTCTTTCGTGCTGAGTTTCGCCAAAATCGCGCTGGTGCCCGATTGTGGCGCCACCTGGCTGGTGGCCCGGGCTGCCGGCCGCGCCAGGGCCATGCAGATGGCGATGCTAGGCGACAAGATGCCGGCGGCGGAAGCTTTGGCCGCCGGGTTGATCACGCAGATTGCCGAGGATGACGCGCTGCAGGAAAGCGCCATGCAGGTTGCAACCCGTTTGGCATCCATGCCGACCCGCACGCTGGAGATGATCCGCAAGCAGGTGAATTCGGCGTTCTCGCAGAGTTTCGAAGAGAGCCTGCAGACCGAGCGGGTCAATCAATGCGCCGCCGCCTTGACCCCGGATTTCGCCGAGGGCGTGGCGGCTTTCAGGGAGCGCCGCCCGCCCATCTTTACCGGGAAATAGGCTGCTCTAGAAGAAGGCCATCAGCCGAAGTTCGACGCTGGCGCGGGGAACGGCGGTGCTGGGGCAGTCCGGTAATTTGAATGCGCCGTGCAGACAGCCTAGCGGCGCCGCCAGATCGCTGTCGTAATTCTTGAAGACGATGGCGTCATCTGTCGTCAGATTGGAATAATAGTACCATTTCTGATCCGGATTAAAAACCGAGCTGACATACGGAATGGGGTCGATGCCCGGCGACAAGGTGCGGCCGACTACCCAGTCCGCCGGATCAAGCGTGCGCTGGTCGCAAAGTGCCAGCGGTATGTCCTGCGGCGGCGGCGTGACCGGGCGCCAGACGTTGAAGATCGTCGAACGCCGATATTTTTTAAGCATGTCCTGGTCCGGCAACATCGAGATGAAAAGCTCGGCGGCGGTGCGGTCCTGGTCGATATGCACGAACTCGGCAGCGGGCGAAGCTTTCGGATTGCCGGTGTCGCGCAGCAGAACGCCGGGATAGAGCGCTGCGGCGTGGGCAGCGCCCGTGACTTCCTTCAGCAGCGCAAGACTATGCGGTACATAGACTTGCGCGACCCATTCCGGATTGCCCCATTGCGGATTCTCGATCGGCACATGGCGATGCTCGAAACCCTCGCGGTCGATTTTCGGCGGCTCGGTTAATGTTCGTGCATCCCGCAGGGTCACTTCAAGACCTGTCAGGTCCTGGGTGATGAGGCTGGTATCGGTGTTGCACCAGATGCCGCCATTGGTCCGGTCGGCGGCAAAGTTCAATGCCGCTTTGACGGTGAATGGCTTGTGCGAGAGTTCGTTCATCGCTTTCTCCTTAAACGCGGCATCTGCTGGGCGCCGCTTATTCCGGTTGCGTTATCATCGTCAGCGGGTACGCGGAAGGCCAAGCTGTTTCTCGGCAATCATGCTGCGATGCACCTCCGTGGTGCCGCCGTAAACGGTTGCGACCTGGGCGTGGCGGAAACATTGGTTGATGTCGATGGCCTCGGTGGAAGCGAAAGCCAAAGATTCCGGCGCCGTCATGTTGAGCAGGTCGAGAGAGTCGGCGCGGTAGGCCTCCGAGGAGAACATTTTCGAGGCCGGCCCCGCGGCCGGCACCGGCTTCTTCGCCTCGGCCGCCCAGATGGCGCGGAAATGCAGCACGTCCGCAGCCATGACATTGGCGGCAACCCGGGCCAACCTGGCTTGCACTGCCGGCTCCTCGATCATTGGGTGGCCATCCCGTAGCGTCGTGCCGCAGAAGCGTTCAGCCGAGCGCAGCATATGGCGGTGGTGTTTCTTGAAGGATATGCCGTGCTCGATCTCCAGCGAGGCGGCCATCACGCCGGCGCCGCCGCCGGCCGGCCCGAGGCGGTAGGCGTCCGGTACATAGACATTGTCGTAATAGGTGATGTTGGTGCGCTCATCCATGAAGGTCGGCACTGCCTGAACAGTCACGCCCGGCGCCTTCAACGGCACGATGAACATGGTCAGGCCGTGATGCTTGACGGCGGTCGGGTCGGTGCGGGTGAGCAGGATGACGTAGTCGCCGATTTCGGCACCGGTTGTGAACATCTTCTGGCCGTCGATCCGCCAGCCATCGCCATCGGGCGTGGCACGGGTTTTGGCGGCAAACACATCCGAGCCCGAATGCGGCTCGCTGAAACCGAGACAGCAGGTTGCCTCGCCGGCGGCGACCTTGGCCAGGACTTCGGATTTCAGCGTATCGGAGCCGAAACGTTGCATGACATAGCCGATGATATTCGCGGTGCCTTGCGGGTGTACCGTCCATTCGTTGTCATGCCAGGCCTCAAGTGCTGCCTCGACCGCGTAACGGCTGGCGCCGCGGCCGCCCGCTTCCTTCGGCCAGGCCAGGAACAACAGCCCTGCCTCGGCGAGTTTGCGGTGGATGCCGGCGTCATGGCCTGACCAGGAGTAATGCGCCTTGGCGCGCAGTTCCGGGGTGATGTTTTTGCGGAAAAATTCGTGGACTTCGGCTGCCAGAGTCTCGGCGTCATCGCCCAGGTCGAAATCGATGCTGACCGGGCCGGGCTCAGGTAGCGTGGTCGCGGCGCCCGCATAGCGCCGCCGGGCAGCCTCATCCAGCAGCCGGTTCGGGTCGCCCAGCACCAGCGGCCAGGCTTTTGCGCGCAGATTGTGGAGATGGATGTCGTATTCCAGCGTCAAGCCGTAGCCGCCGAATGTGTGCAGCGCCTGCGCCACGGCTTTCTCGGCGGTGGTGCTGGCCCACCAGAGGGATGTGGAAATGCCGGCGGCAGCCAGCGGCGCGCCATCGGCGATGTCGCGGATGGTCCGCCAGATCATCAGCCGCCCGGCATCGACCTCCGCGATCAGGGCAGCGAGCGGGTGCGAGACGGCCTGGTAGCCGCCGATGGCCCGGCCGAACTGGGTTCGCTCACAGGCATAGGCGGCGGCGAGGCGGATGGCCTCGGCGGCGAGCCCAATGAGGGCGGCCGCCATGAGCAGCTTCCACTCCTCCAGCGCCGCCGCAAACAGCGCGCCGGCCTGCGGCCCTGTGGCCAGCAGGATGGATTCTGCCTCGGCCAAATGCAGGCGGCCGATCGGCGTGGAAGCGATTGTGTGCTCGGCGCCTGCCGGGGTCAGATTGGCGATCAGCCGGATCTCATCGGCTTTGCGGAAGATGACCGCGTTAGCGCAAGCACCCCCCGGAACCAGCTGAATCGGCGAGGTTGCGGCATCAAACAGCGCCAGGGTGATCACGGTCTCGCCGGCGGCGACGGCGTCGCGCAGGCCGGTTTTGTTTTCCGGGTCGCTCAAGGAAAGCAGCCGGGCGGCAACCATGGTTTCAGCCAGCGGGCCGGAGGCCAGAGTGCGCCCCGCCTCTTCCATGAGAAGCGCTGCGTCGAACAGGCCGAGCCCAAGCCCATCCGCACTTTCAGGAACGCGCATGGCAAGCGCGCCAAGTTCAGCCAGACCGGTCCAGAGTTGCTTGTCGAAGCCGACGGGCAAAGCCGCCCGCACCCGCGCCATGGAGCTTTCCGCGTTGAGAAAACGCGCAAAGCTTTCCAGCATCATCTTCTGGTCGTCACTCGGCTCAAGCCGCATGGGTTCTTCCTGTCGTTTTCCCCCTTATCGTCTAACTATTAGACCAAAAGCAACATCGACGCGCCGAACACCACGAAGGACACGAAAAACGTGATGACGGTAAAGCCCATCACCCGGCGCATGCCGATGCCGGCGATGGCCAGCAGCGGCAGCGCCCAGAACGGCTGGATCATGTTGGCCACGCCCTCGCCATAGCCGACGCCCTGGGCCACGGCTGCCAGATTGACATGCAGCGCCACCGCTGCCGGCACGATGAACGGCCCCTGCACGGCCCAATGGCCGCCGCCGCTGGGCACGAAAATGCTGATGATGATGGAAGAAATATAGCCCCAGAACGGCAGAGTGCGCGTGGTCGAGAATGCCAGGAACCATTCCGCGATGACGCCGGCGAGGCCGGTGGCGGTCATGATGCCCATGATCCCGCCGTAGATGGGGTATTGCAGCAGCAGCGAGCCGGTGACGCGCGCGGCGCTGTTGATCGCCTCGACATAGGCGATCGGCGTGAAGTGCAACAGCAGACCGAGTGAGAGGAAAATCAGGATCACCGAGTTGATGTCGAGGTGGAATGTGCCGTGGGCCATTTCCATGCCGAGAAACCCGAAGGCCGCCGCCACCAGAATGATGTTCAGGATCCAGGCGCGGTCCAGCATGCCGCCGAAGCCGATGGTCAGCGGCCGCGCGACCGGCGCGTCCTCCGCTTCCAGCCTGCTCTGATCCGCCGGCTGCATTTCCGCATCCGGCGGCTGCATGCGGCTGAACAGGAAGGGCAGCACGACGAACAGGATAATCACCGGCACATAGTTGAAGGGTACCAAAAGCGACTCGTTAAGGGGGATCAGCTTGCCCGTCAGCTTCTGCACGATGTTGAGCGCCGAGCCGGGGGTTGCCTGCGCCAGCGCGATCGAGCTGGAAAGCCCGGGCGGAAACATCACGAAGCCGCTATAGGCGCCGGCCAGCAGCCAGGCAAAATCCAGCCGGTGCCGCTTGGCGATCTCGCGCGCGAATACGGCTGAGGCGATAAGGCCGAACCCCCAGTTCAGGAGTACGGTTACCATACCCACCACCACGGTAAGTGCGACTGCCTGCGCCGGCGTTTTCGGCAGCGTCGCCAGTATTTTCAACGCCGCTGAAACCGGGCGCGAACTGGTAAGCGCGTAGCCGGTGACCAAAATCAGAACCATTTGGAAGGCGAAAGGAAAAATCTGGAAAATACCGCCGTACCAGCCGGTGAGTATTTCCGGCAGGCTGTGTTTCGGTGCAAAGATCGCGGCCAGAACGGCGGTTAGTATCGTCAGCAGAACGGCAAAAACAAACGGCTCCGGTAGCAGACGTTCGAACATATACACAAATGCGCCGGTGATTCTGGCCAGCGGTGACGCCTGCCGTCCGGTGGTGACTGGTTGCGATGACATGATGTTAATCCCCCCTTTTTTATTCGTGCCAGAAACCTTGGCCCTGGACAAATTAGGCTGATGCAAACCAGGCTTTGTCGTTGCTAGCGCTGCATCCGGCGAAATTGCAGCAAGGCAGCGGCCGATAACAGAAGCGGAAGCGCCAGGGTTGCCGGCGCCGGATCAAGATTCAGGATCAGGACGAGATAGGCAGTTATCTGCTGGATAAAGAGAAAGCTGACACCGAGGATTCCGCCGATGATGATCTGCTGGCCGGCGCTGCGCGCCCGCGCCGCGTTGAAGACGAAGGCGGCGGCAATCATGATCATCGCCAGCATCGTGGCTGGAATGCATAAAGTTGCCCAAAGCTGCAGCCGGTAGCGGGTCGCCTGCTGATGCCGGCTGTCCAGCACGCCGATGTAATTGAACAGAGCAAGCGGCGGCATGGCATCGGGGGGGAGCATCAGCAGCCGGATTTCAGACGGGTTGATGAAAGCGGGCCAGTCGAGCTGCGTCAAATGCCGCACGCTGAATTGTGAATTCACAACATTCTCCTCAGTCACGCCGCGCAGCTGCCAGATGCCGCCGGCTTCAACCTTTGCCGTGGCGGCATGGGTGGAGCTGATGAGGCTGCCATCGGTTGCGAAGTCGTAGATGTTGATGTCTTGCGGGTCGTTTCCGTGCAGCCCACGGACGGATAAAAAACTTCTGTCCTTCTGCGCCCAGAAGCCGGCAACATTTAAATCCGGAGCGCCGGCGATGGCAGCACCCCGCCGGGACTCCGCCAATTGCTGCGCCGGCGGCACCAGAAATTCGGCACTCAGGAATAATACCATCACCACGGGCACCGCGAGCTTCACCACCGCGCCGACAATGCGAGCGGCCGATAAGCCAAGACTTTGCATGACGATCAGCTCGGACTGCCGGGCGAGCAGTCCGAAGCCGAGAAGGCCGCCGAGCAGCATTGCCACCGGCGCGATTTGCATCACCCGGGCCGGAATGGTGAGCAGTACATAGATCAGCGCGTCGCCGAGCGTATATGTCCCCTGCCCCACCGCGCCGAGCTGATCGACAAATTCCAGCAAGGTGAACAACGCAACCAGTGCGGACGCGGACAGTAACACGGCGCGCAGTACGCAGAAGGCGATGTAGCGCTCGAGCCGCGTCATGAAGCCGGCGCGGCGCGGCGCCGCTGCAGGGGGGCAAACCAAACGGCCAACAGGCCGGTAGCCAACAGCGCCGGCGCCCACCACAGGCCGGGAAAGCCCGGCATGATTCCCTGCTGGACCAGGCTGCGGGCCGACATGCAGAGCAGATAATAAAGCGAATAGATCAGGATCGCGGCACCGAATTTGGCGTATTGGCTCTGCCGCGGCCGCACCCGGCTCAACGGCAGGCCGCAGAGTCCCAGCAGCAAGGTTGAAACCGGTGTCGAGAACCGCCATTGCAATTCGGCGCTTGTGCCTGGGTTGTCCGCGGCGGCCAAGCGGGCGCTGCTCATGGAGGCCGTGGAATATTTGGGCGGCTGCATGGACGCATCGCTGGGGTCCACCGTCATCGACTGCGCATCTACGGCCCGGTCGGAACCCGGCTCAGCATAGCCCAGATCGTAGATATGCGTGTTTTTAAGCCCGACCATGGTGTTGCTGCCAGACTGTGCGGACGGGAGGGCGTTCGCCTCATCGGCGTCGATGACTTCGATATGGTCGGGGTACTTCATCCAGACGAATACCGCATGCGCCTTTGCATCGGCGCCGTCCCGGCGCGTAAGGTAGATAATGCGGCCGTTGTCGTGTCCGGCGTAGAACGTGCCTGCGGCCATTGCGTTCACGTTGAAAATGGCGGCATCCGCTTTCGCCAGCGCGGCCAGTTGCTGGTAGGCCCAGGGGCGCCCCAGCAGCGACAAGCCGGCGACCCATATTGCCATATAGCCGGATACGGTCAGCACGGCGGTCAACTGGGTCAGCGGAGAGATGGCGATCGCGGCCATGGCCGTCATCTCGGAGTCTGAATAGAGCCGGCCGAAGCCGAGGACCACGCCGGCAAACAGCGAAATCGGGATCAGGACCTCAAGCGAGATCATCAATTTCAGCGCGACGATCTCGACGATCGCGCTGGCGGGCAGCAGGCTGTCGACGGCACTGGCCAGAACGCTTGCCAGGCAATAGCTGCCGAACAACGCCGCCAGAATGCCCAGAATGACAAAAAAAGGCTTGCAGATTTCCCGCGCCAGGTAGCGGCCGACGGTCACGTTGCCGTCGCGCGGCGAAAGCGATCGCCGGATGTGCCCCCGCGGCCGCCTCGGCGCCACTGCGCCGCCGGCGTCCGGGCATTCAATTTCAACATGCGCCTGTCTACAAAGACGACGGATTTGGGTCAATGTAACGGATTTATCACCCATGCGCGCGGCAGCACTGTGGCCCGCGACTTGCCAAAAAGACGGTTTACATTTTAGAGACAGTCCCCCAGGCGGGTCACTTGAAACGAGTCTCTGCGAGCCGCTGCTTATGTTTTGCCAAGGATTCGTGCGCTCGCCGCCAGTTGCGACGATCGAAAGAGAATGCAGGCTATTGTTAATAAAGGATTCCGATACCGATTTGGAAGTTTGCCCGCCGGGGCAATCTGATAAATGGGCGGGTTGCAACGGCGAAGGCGAGCATGGATAATTCGGTGGGCGAAATTCGGGATGTGATCTTCGAGACCATGCGCTCACTGCTGCGCCATCCTGTCGAGCTCACGGACCAGACCAATATCGCCAACGATCTCGGCCTGGATTCCGTGGCGGTGATGGACTTCGTAATGGAAATTGAAGACAAATTGAACGTCTCGGTTCCCCTGGACCGCATAGCGGAAGTGCAAACCCTGGGCGATCTTGTTGAAACGCTGCATAATGTCCTGAGCAACGCTTAAGCAATGGCATTGCTCGACAAGTTCAGCTTGATGGCGGCGCAGTATGCGGAGGCCGAAGCGGCCGCCACGAACCCGTTCAGCGTGGTTCTGGACCAGGTGCTCTCACCGACCGAGGCCGTGATCAACGGCCATCGGACGCTGTTGCTGGGGACGAATAATTACCTTGGCCTGACCTATGATCCCGACGTCATCGCCAAAAGCGCCGAGGCGGTGCAAAAATTCGGCACCGGCACCACCGGATCGCGGATCGCGAATGGCAGCTATGACGGGCATCAGCGTTTGGAACAGAGTCTGGCGGAGTTTTATGGCCGCCGGCACGCCATGGTGTTCTCGACCGGCTACCAAGCCAATCTCGGCATCATCTCCACAGTTGCCGGCAAGAACGACCATCTGCTGCTCGACGCCGATTGCCATGCCAGCATCTACGACGGCGCCCGGCTCGGCCAGGGGCAGGTAACCCGCTTCCGGCATAACAGCCCGGAGGATCTCTCGCAGCGTTTGCGCCGGCTGGCGGATGTTCCCGGCGATAAGATCATCGTCGTCGAAGGCATTTATTCGATGCTGGGCGACAGCGCCCCGTTGCGCGAGTTCGCGGCGGTGAAGCGCGAATGGGGCGCCTATCTCATTGTCGACGAGGCGCATTCGCTGGGTGTGCTGGGCGATGCCGGCCGCGGTCTGGCCGAGGCTGCCGGGGTTGAAGCCGATGTCGACTTCATCGTTGGAACTTTCTCGAAAAGTCTCGGCGGCGTCGGCGGGTATTGCGTCAGCGATATGGAAGGGTTCGATGTGCTGAGGGTGGCTTGCCGCCCTTACATGTTCACCGCCTCGCCGCCGCCGGGCAACGTTGCCGGCACGCTCGAGGCGCTGCGTCAGCTACGCGCGCGGCCGGTTCTACGCCGGCAATTGAACGATCGCGGCAGGCAGCTCTATGCCGGCCTTGAGGGGCTCGGTTTCAGCCTTGGCCCGGAGCCAAGCCCGGTGGTTTCGGTGATTCTGCCCGAACCGCAGGCAGCAATCGAATTCTGGAAAAGACTGCTAGATGCCGGGCTCTACACCAATGTGAGTCTGCCGCCGGCGACCCCGAAGAGCCTTTCACTGCTGCGCTCCAGCGTCAGCGCTGCACATACGGCTGCGCAGATTGATTACGCGCTGGGATTATTTGCCGAGATCGGCCGCGCCATGGATTTTATTCCGGCCGAGCCGAAGGCTGGCCGCCGGACTGCGGCCCACCGCTAGCGCGCCCGCGGCTAGCGCGCCCGCGGCTAGCGCGCCCGTGGCTAGCGATTACGGATAATACGACATTCTGGCGTCGATCGGATTGTCGCCAGGATGGGCCGGAAAGCGTACGCGCGCGAGGCTTGGCGGTCCGAAAAATAGATGCGGGTTTTTTGAAAAACCGTATCCTTCCGCCGGCACGCCCAAGGCGGTCAGGTCGAAATGGTCGTTGCTGTTTACATCGCCATATAACGCCACGGCGTAATAGCCAGGGGCAGGCACCACGAAGCAGGCTTTTGTTACCGGCAGCACCACAGCTAGGCGCTGCTCTTCAAGTTTAAACCGGTCTTTCAAAAATACCTTGGCGATATCAGGATAGATCACGATTACAATCTGCCCGCGGGTGGTGCGCATACCGCTCACGCTTATCTGCAGGCGTACCTGTGCGGCATTGGCAGGATCACAGGCGACAACCGCCTTGGCTGAGGCGGCATGGAAGTCCATTCCCAAAACCAGGGTCAGGCCGAGTAGCCGCATCATCAGGTTCAACTTGCAAAGGCTCCGGCCATGATCGCCGGGCCGTGTACCGCTGTGCCGCCGGACTGGCAACCGGCTTGCGGGCGGCGCACCGGTTGTTTAAGCGTCGGCGGTGGCGGGGATGGGAGTTGGACGTGCGGGAAGTTGCGATTATCCGGCACAATCTGTTCCGAATCTCCGAGCCGTTCATCGCCGCGCAGGCCATGGAACTGCGGCAATTCAAACCGGTTTTTCTCGGCCGCATCCGCTACGGGGCGGCGCCGCCTGGTACTGAGGCGCTGGCATTATCCGATTGCGGTACCGGCTGGCAGGTAGCCGCAGGCTGGCAGATGTTAAGCCGCAGTTCTTCGCCTTTTTTCAAGCTGCTGAGACAACACCGGCCGGCCTTGCTGCACGCGCATTTCGGCATTGAGGGCGCGCATGCTTTACCGCTTGCCCGCAGGCTGGGCGTGCCGCTGATAACGACCTTCCACGGATTCGATGCGACACTCTCGAATGCGGCGCTGCTCACCTCGCCGGCCTGGGCGTATTATCCTCTGTTCCGGCGGCAACTGGCGGCGCAAGGCGCGTTGTTCCTTTGCGCCTCCGGCTTCATCCGCGGCCGATTGCTGGCAATGGGTTTTCCGCCAGCGCGGGTGCGAACCCATTATATCGGTGTTGATTGCCGCCGCATCAGCCTGCGGGATCCTGCCGAGGAAAGGCCGATCATCCTGAACGTCGCCCGGCTGGTGGAGGTGAAGGGAACCGTGCACCTGCTGCGCGCCTTTGCCAGGCTCGGGGTGACCCAGGCGGAACTGGTCATCATCGGCGATGGGCCGCTGGCGAAACCGCTGGCAGCCGAGGCGGCGGCACTCAGCATTGCGGGGCGTGTCCGCTTCCTTGGCGCCTTGCCGCAGGACGAGGTGCTGGCGTGGATGCGCAAGGCGGCGATGCTGGTGCTGCCCAGCGTACAAACCTCAACCGGGCGGGTCGAAGGTCTGGGGATGGTCAGTCTGGAGGCGGGGGCCAGCGGAATACCGGTAATCGGCTCGGATATCGGCGGCATTCCAGAAGCCGTCATTGACGGCGAGACCGGGTTTCTGGTGCCGGAGCGCGATGTCGAGGGGCTGGCGTCCCGGATTGCGCTGCTGCTGGGAGAGGATGCGCTGCGCCGGCGGATGGGCACGGCCGCCCGGGCGCTGGTGGAGCAGAAGTTCAATCTCGTTACCCAGACGCGCGCGCTTGAAGCGTTGTACGACGAGGCTCTGGAGCAGGCATGAACGACCCCGGCATTGCGATCGTCGTCGCGCATCCTGACGACGAGGCTTTGTGGCTGAGCAGCGCCTTGGCAAAAGCCGGGCGGATTGTTTTCTGTTACGGCGATCCGTTCCAACGGCCACGACTGGCGGCTGCGCGGCGCCGGGCCGTCGCGGCTTTGCCGTTGGATGGGCTTATCGATTTGCAAATTCCGGAAAGCGGCGCGGGTTTTTTCGTGGACTGGCCGCGGCCGGCGATGACCGGGTTTGGCGTCGCCATCAACCAGGCCGAAGGGCGGCGGCGCTATGAGGCGAATTATTCAAGTCTGGTAGCCGCACTGCGGCCGATCCTGGCGAATTGCCGGGATGTTTATACGCATAACCCCTGGGGCGAATACGGCCATGCCGAGCATTTCCAGGTGTATCGCGCGGTCGCCATGCTGCAGGCCGAGCTTGGCTTTACCTTGTGGTTCTCAAATTACGTCAGCAGCCGGAGCTTACCGCTGGCACAGCAGCTGGCGGCGCAGATCCATTGGGCAGCGCGGGCCCTCCAACCGCCGGGCGTTTTACAGGCACGGCAATTGATGCAGGTTTATGCGAAAGCGGGCGCCTGGACCTGGACCCGATTGCATCGATGGCCAGCTGCGGAGACGCTTTATGCAACCCGGCCCGGGGCATCGGGCGGCACGCTGACAGGCGAGTCGTTATTGGATACGGACCGTTTGCGCTGGTGGCCGCCGCCCTTGCGCAATCCGGGCCGGCGGCTGGGTTAACTCAGCCAGTCTGCGTTTCTATACCAGGCGACGGTTCTCCGCAGGCCCTCCTGCAGATTTACGGAGGGTTGAAATATGCTGAAAGGCAGGACTTCGTTCCTGGACACCGTCCAATCCGGGTGCAAGAGTTCGCGGGCCTTGCCGGCCGTGAAAATCACGGTGCGGCCGCTCAACCTGGCCGTCCAGCCGGAAATCGATCCGGCTGCGCGCAGAACGGCGGCCGGCATCGGAAGCAGAATTGGATTGCCGCCGACCGCAAGTGCCACCGCCTCCGCAAGTTCCCGCGGGCTAAAGGCAGCAAGGTCCGGCCCGGCCAGCGCATAACAACCGAAGCACGTATCGTTCAGGGCAACCTGCGTGATCGCGTTGGCCGCATCCTGAACATGCATGATCGCCGCGTGTCCGGCGCCAAACAGCGGCGCCACCTTGCTGCTTCCGGCTTTGAAGAACGGCAGCGTCTCGCGATCCCACGGGCCGTAGATTGCGGGCGGACGAAGAATCGCAAGTTGTTCGGGGGTTGCTGCAAATATTTCACGCGCCGCCTGCTCGCCTTCCCGCTTGCTGGCGGCATAGGCGGAAAGTGAAGGTTCCCGCGCCGCCAGCGAGGAGACGAGTACGAAACGGCAGGCCGGCCCGACGTCTCGGACCGCTTGCGCCAGAATGGCGGTGCCGCGCCCGTTGACCTTCGAGAAGGCCTTATTGCTACGCGCTTTGATCAGCCCCGCTGCGTGAATAACCGCATCGGCGCCTGCCACCAGCCTGCCGCAGCCGGCGGCATCCATCAAATTTCCCGTCATGATTTCCACCGGCATATCCCGCCAGAGCGGATGCGGCGGCTGACGATGGAGGAGAATACGGATTCGGGCGCCGGCGGCGCTGAGCGAGGTGATGATGTGGGCGCCAAGAAAGCCGGACGCGCCGGTAACCGCGACCAATCGGCCGCCGATCATTCCGCCGCTTCGCCCGCCGTCGCTATTTCGCGGATATCGGCAAATCCGCCTGCCAGGTAAATGCTTCGGGCACGGCTGCGGCTGAGTTTGCCGGATGAGGTCAAAGGCAGGCTGCGCGGCGGCACCAGCACGACGCGCGCTTCAACCCCGTATCTTGCCCTGAAGATATTGCCGATTTCGCCCGACAGGGCGGCGCGCGCCGCCGGATCGCCGGCCCGGCATTGCACCAGCGCCACGACAACCTCGTCGGTCTCGCCATTCACGGAAAACACCGCGACATCGTTCGATCGCAGCTGCGAAAGCTCGGCCTCGGCTGTCCATTCCAGATCCTGCGGCCAAAGGTTGCGGCCGTTGACGATGATCAAATCCTTGGCGCGGCCGGAGATAACGATCTCGCCATCGGCGAAAAATCCGAGATCGCCGGTATCCAGCCAGCCGTCATGGGTCAGGGCCAGCGCGCTCTCGGCAGGCGCGCCGTAATATCCCTGCATCAGACTCGGACCGCGCGCGAAGACGCGGCCAACATGGCGTTCGGCCAGAGGCGCGCCGCGCTCGTCCCGGACCTCGATTTCATGGCCGGGCAATGGGTAGCCGCAGCGCACGAAGCTGCGCGCGCGGCTTGTCGCGTCGCGCACAGGCAGCGCCTGATGGCGACTCTCGAGCAGCGCGCTATCCACGGTTACCTGTTTGGCGCCGCGGCCGGGCGGGGTGAAGCTAAGCGCGAGTGTGGCCTCTGCCATGCCGTAGCTAGGCACGAAGGCGCCGGAGCCGAACCCGTGGGGCTCAAAACGCGCCAGGAAATTATTCAGCACGCTGGGCCTGATCATGTCGCCGCCGATGCCGGCACTGCGCCAGCTGGAAAGATCGAGATCGCTCAGGTCGGCGGTCTCGGCCCGCCTGGCGCATAATTCGTAGCCAAAGGACGGGCTGAAGGCGGTGGTGCTGCGATTTTTCGAGATCAGGCTGAGCCAGATCAAGGGCCGGCGCGCGAAGTCGCGCGGCGACAGAATATCGACAGATGACTGGCAGCACATCGGCAGCAAGAAAAAGCCGACCAGGCCCATGTCGTGATAGAAGGGCAGCCAGGAAACCGCGCGATCCGCATCGGCGATGGCCAGCCCGTGCAGGCCGATG
>JAMFSE010000032.1 GCA_026225115.1 Rhodovastum atsumiense | reverse complement strand
GCCACCGTATCGGCACAGACCAGAGCGACATCATGCTGACGCAGCAGATCTACGAATTCTTTGTTGCGAAAGATTCGTGGCGGATTTCCACGGCGTGACGCATGGGGCGGCTTTGTTTCACATCGAACCAGGCTAGACGCAATTGTGCATCATGATGCCGGGCCAGTTGCGCTGCGCCTTGCGTGTCGTGAGGCAGCAAAGCGAGAAAATCCTGGAACAGTTTGTGGTCGTATTTCAGGCTGGGCGGAAATTGCCACAACAGCGGGCCGAGCTTGCTTTCCAGTTTCAGCAGACCGGACGCCATAAAATTTGCCAGAGGCGTTTCTACGTCGCGCAACCGCCTGATGTGGGTGATGAAGCGCGGCGCTTTGATGGAGAAGATGAAATCGTCCGGAGTTGAATCGCGCCATTTTTCGAAACTGGCCGGGCGCTGCAGGCCGTAGAAAGTGCCGTTGACTTCAATGCTGCGGAATTGCTGGGCTGCATAAATCAATTCGTCTTTTTGCCGCAGAGCTTTGGGAAAAAGCTTGCCGCGCCAAGGGGGATAGGTCCAGCCGGAGATGCCGATGCGAATCGCGCCCGGCACGCTTTACGCCATCGCGGCTTGTTCGCGGCGGGACAGCGCGCCGCTTCTGAGGATGATGGCGCTGACCGCAGCACCAACCTGCTTCGCCGTCGCCGTGCCGCCGGCGTTGCCGCTGGCGCAGAGCTGGCCGATCGCCACGCTTAAACGCTGTGCGGCATCATGCTCGCTGAGGTCTTCGAGCATCTGAGCCACGTTCCAAAGCGCACCCAGATTGACGCCTGAAGGCATCAGGCCTTGATCGGACGATTCCGCGCCGCAATAGATGGCGTCGAAATGCTGCAGTTGGCTCAGACCATCTTTGGGCATCATTTCGCCATGCTTGTCGAAATGATCGGAGCCCCAGTCGATCGGCGTGATGGCGAAAGCGAGATCGCCATCGCGCCTGGCCAAAGCCCGCAGCGCCTGCACGCCGCATTCGATCACTTCGGGACCAATGCCATCGGCCGGAATGGCGGCGATTTTATAATTTCGCACTGCATCAACTCCCTGGGGTGTCTGCGCGGAATTATACGGACAAGAATATTGAGATTACAAACATATCTGCGGGCGTATAAACAGATTTTGAACAGCGCGTAAAAATCGCGTGAAAGCTGATAATATTTGTCAATTAAAGTATATTTGATTTATAGCCAAAAAAATGGCCCACGCCTGTGCGCCATGGGCCATTTGGGCCGATCAGGCCGCTTCGCTGAGCAGCGAGGAGGCGGAAAGCTTGGCAAGTTTGGCATCGGTGGCTTTTTCTTCGGCGAGCGTGTCCTGCAAGGGCTTGATCACATCGTCATGGCCCAATTGCCTGGCCAAAGCGATCAATGTGCCGTAGCGGCTGATTTCGTAATGCTCGACCGCCTGGGCCGCCGCTGCGAGGGCAGCATCTTTTACCGGGCCATCGGGAATATCTCCGGCCAGCTCTTTTGTTTCTTCGATGATGCCCTCGATCGCAGGGCATTTCGTACCCTCGGCTTCCTGGCCCAGCTTTTGAAACACTAATTTCAGGCGCTCGACGTGCCCTTTGGTTTCTTCGAGATGGGTTTCAAACCCCGACTTCAATTCGCTGTTTTTTGTCCAGCCGGCCATTTTCGGCAGTGCTTTTACGATAGCATTCTCGGCGAAATAGACATCCTGTAGCGCGTGGAGGAAAAGCTCTTCCAGAGAATGGATTTTCTTAACGACTGCCATTTTCGGTTTCCTGTGATATGAAATCTGCGCGGCAGAATGCCCGCCACGGCGAACGCTATTTAGGTCCTACGCCAAGTATTTCATCATCACTTATCGTGATTTGCTCTAAGAACTCCTGATTTTTTCTTCCGGCCCCGTCAAATCAGTCTATTGCGCGGCTATCACAATGAGATGAGCCGCTTCGTCTCGTGTTATTTCTTTAACTTTGAACGAAGCGAGACGGGCGCATCAATTTGCGCCGCCTTTGCGGCCCGCTTCGGAGGCGCGCTGAGGATTGTTCTTGAAATTGCCGCCGCTTTGCTGCCCGCCCTTATGACCGGCTTCAGCCGCGCGTTGGGGATTATTTTTAAAATTCCCGCCGCTATGCTGACCGCCGGTGTGTCCGGCGCGCGCGGCCTTCTCGCGGTCATTCTGAAAATTTCCAGGATTTTTGTTGCGCTGTTCCGGCATGGACGACTCCTTTGATGATGGCGTTGCGGCCAGTTTGTGGTGCGCCCGCAGTAATGCAACCATTCCCGCGCAAAGCGCACGGCGAATTCATCAAAAACACCATGTTGTGACGATATTGTGCTTACCGATTTTCGCGCCGCAAATCGTCAATATCCAGAAAGCGGTTCAGATTATGAGGATTTATCCGCCTGGGGCGTCTCGGCACGCTGCGAGGCGGGGCCGGAGGCGCGGACCAGATTATAGGCGGTGTTGATCAATGCGATGTGAGAAAACGCCTGTGGAAAATTACCCACCTGACGCTGGCGGCTGGTGTCGTATTCTTCTGCCAGCAGGCCGACGTCGTTGCGCAGCGTGAGCAGAAATTCGAATAATTTGCGCGCATCGTCCAGACGCCCCTGCAGCACGTAATTATCGGCCAGCCAGTAGCTGCAGGCTAGAAAAACGCCTTCGCCATTGGGCAGGCCATCGACGCCGTCTTCGGTGCGGTAGCGCCGCACCAGACCATCGCGCAGCAGATCGGTTTCGATCGCCTTGACCGTTCCGATCACACGCGGATCATCTGGCGGCAGAAAGCCGGTGAGTGCGATTTGCAGCAGGCTGGCATCAACCGTGTTGCCGCCGCAGTATTGCACGAAGGAATTTTTTTCCACGTTGAAGTAATTTTCACACACTTCGCGGTGAATGCGAACGGCTATGGCGCGCCATTCGTCCACTGGCCCCTGATGGCCAAATTCCTCGATGGTACGAATGCCACGATCGAAAGCGACCCAGGCCATGACTTTGGAATGGGTGAAATGGCGCGGGGTGCCGCGTATTTCCCAAATGCCTTCGTCGGGCTGATCCCAGATTTCGGCGAGGTGGTTGAGCAGCCCGCGTTGAAGGCTCCAGACGCCTTCATCCT
>JAMFSE010000031.1 GCA_026225115.1 Rhodovastum atsumiense | reverse complement strand
TCAGAAAAAGAACTGCTTAGTCTTACCGCTTAGGATTCCCTTATGCGCCTCTCGCATTTTTTCATTGAACGTCCGATTTTTGCAATCGTCGTTGCCTTGTTCATTTCGATTGCCGGTGGCGTTGCCTATTTTACGCTGTCGGTTGCGCAGTATCCTGAGATCGTGCCGCCGACCATTCAGGTCACCACGCAATATCCGGGCGCCTCGGCCGATGTGGTAAGTCAGACCGTGGCAACGCCATTGGAGCAGCAGATCAACGGCGTTGAGAACATGCTCTACATGAACGCGCAATCCACCGGCGATGGCAAGCTCGTCATCACCGTCACCTTCCGCCAGGGATCGAACGTCAATACCGATCAGGTGCTGACGCAGAATCGCGTATCCGCGGCTTTGGCCCGGCTGCCGGATACCGTTCAGCGTTTGGGCGTGACGGTGGAGAAACAATCGCCGGATCTGCTGCTCGTCATCCATATTCTCTCGCCGGACAATTCCCGCAATCTGCTATATCTTTCCAATTACGCGACCTTGCGCTTACGCGACCCGCTTTTGCGCGAGCCGGGTGTCGGCGACGTGCAGGTCTTCGGTGCGCATGATTACGCGATGCGCATCTGGCTTGACCCAAATAAAGCGGCGGCGCGCGGCCTGACCGGTGATGAGATCGTTGCCGCTTTGCGCGCGCAAAACCAGCAGGTTTCAGCCGGCGTGCTTGGCCAGCCGCCCGACCCCACAAATAACGCTTTTCAGATCAACGTCCAGGCGCTGGGACGCCTGACCACCGCTTCGCAATTTGCGGATATCATCGTGAAGACCGATGCGAACGGCCGGGTCACCCGAATTCGCGATATCGGCCGCGTTGAACTCGGCAGCCAGGATTACGGCGCCAATGCCGATCTGGACAACAGGGATGCGCTGCCGCTTCTGGTCTTCCAGCAGCCCGGCTCCAACGCGATTCAGACCGCAGACAATGTTCGCGCCGCCATACAGCAGCTGGCGAAAAGTTTTCCGCCGGGCGTCTCGTATCATATAGTCTATGACACCTCGCGCTTTGTCGCGGAATCGGTGCACGACGTCTTCAAGACCATCTTTATCGCGGTATTTCTGGTGGTGCTGGTGGTTATCGCGTTTCTGCAAACCTGGCGCGCTTCCATTATCCCTATCGTTGCCATTCCGGTCTCCTTGATCGGCACCTTCGGCGTCATGGCGATTCTGGGATTTTCACTGAACAGCCTTTCACTGTTCGGGCTGGTGCTGGCAGTCGGCATCGTGGTGGATGACGCGATTGTCGTGGTTGAAAATGTCGAGCGCAATCTGCACCGCGGCATGACGCCGCGCGAGGCCGCGCATAAGACAATGGACGAGGTCGGCGGCGCACTGATCGCGATTGCGCTCACACTTTGCGCGGTGTTCGTGCCCTCTTCCTTCATCTCCGGATTGCCCGGCCAGTTTTTTCGGCAATTTGCCGCAACCATTTCGGCTTCCACCGTCATTTCCTGCTTCGTCTCGCTGACCTTGAGCCCGGCGCTGTGCGCGATCCTGTTCAAGGGCTATGAAGCGCCGGTTCCGGCCAGGCGGCGCAGCCTGCTTACCCGCCCCATCTTCATGTTTTTTGAAGCCTTCAACTTTTGCTTCAGCTGGCTGGCAACGCGCTACGGCGCGCTGACCTCGCGCCTCACGCGTCTCACCGCCGTCGTCATGCTGTGCTACGCCGGGCTGGTTGGGCTGACCGTGCTCCAGTTCCATCTCACCCCCACCGGATTCATCCCACTCCTCGATCAGGGCTATCTGAAAACTTTGGTTGTATTGCCCCCGGGCGCCTCGCTCGCGCGGACCGACAAGGTGGTCCGCGAAGTCTCCGCAATCATGCTGCAAACCCCCGGCATCAAGCACACCGTATCCTTCGCCGGGCTGGAGCCGCTCAGCTTTACCAATGCGTCGAATTCCGGCGCCATCTTCTCCGCCTTCGAGCCCTTCGCCGAACGCGAAGCCAAAGGGCTCACGGCCAATGAAATCCTCGGCCAGCTGCGGCAGCGCCTGGCCGGTATCCAGGACGCCTTCATTGTCACCGTACCGCCCGCCTCGGTGCCTGGCATCGGCGATGCCGGCGGCTTCAAGATGTATGTCGAGGACCGCGGCAATAACGGCTATGCGGCGCTGGATAATGCCACGCATGCGCTGATGATGGCCGGCAACCAGGTTCCCGGCCTGGTTGGCGTTTTCACGCTGTTCAACGCCAATGCACCCAATATCTATGTGAATATCGACCGCCAGAAAGCCGAAATGCTCGGCGTTCCGCCGGACAATATTTTCAGCACCATGCAGGACTATCTGGGCTCGGCCTATATCAACGACTTCAATTTTCTTGGCCGCACCTATGAGGTGACCGCGCAGGCCGATGGCCAGTACCGCTCCAGCACCGAGGACATTTCCCGCCTGGAGACGCGAAATAATTACGGCCAGATGGTGCCCATCGGGTCGGTCGCGACCTTTTCGAAAACCACCGGCCCTTATCGCCTGCCGCTGTATAATCTGTTCCCCGCAGCGGAGCTGGAAGGCAGCACTTTGCCGGGCGTTTCCTCGTCCTATGCGCTGGCGTCCATGGCGCAGCTTGCCAAAAAGATTCTGCCGCAGGGTTTCAGCTTCGAATGGACCGAGCTTGCCTTTCAGGAGGAGCTTGCCGGCAATACCGCCATCTACATCTTCGCGGCTTCCGTGCTCTTCGTGTTCCTCGTGCTGGCAGCAAATTACGAAAGCTGGCGGCTTCCCGCCGCCATCGTATTGATCATGCCGATGTGTCTGCTGGCTGCCGTTTCCGGCCTCAACCTGCGCGGCATGGATGTCGACATCCTCTCGCAGATCGGCTTCATCGTGCTGATTGGTCTGGCCGCCAAGAACGCCATTCTGATCGTGGAATTCGCGCGCCAGGGAGAGGCGGCCGGCGCCACCCCGCGCGAGGCCGCCATTCAGGCCGCCACGACGCGTCTGCGACCTATCCTGATGACCTCTCTGGCCTTCCTGTTCGGCGTCCTGCCGCTGGTCACCGCAGTGGGCGCCGGCGCCGAGATGCGGCAGGATCTGGGCACCGCGGTGTTCTTTGGCATGTTCGGCGTCACGCTGTTCGGCCTGCTGTTTACCCCGGTCTTCTATGTCGTCGTCAGCGGGCTATTTCGCCAGCCGCGATCCGCCCCGAAAACGCGCTCGCTGCCCGCCGAATGAAATCTCCTGACAATATGAAAAAATATGCCTATCTAGAGAAATCATGAAGCAGAAAACTGCCACCCTTGGCCGCCCCAGGGAGTTCAACCGCGATGCGGCGCTGCAGATCGCGGTGAAACTTTTTTGCAAGCATGGGTATGAGGGCGTCTCAATCGCCGACCTCACCCAGGCGATGAAAATATCGCCGCCCAGCCTGTACGCGGCGTTCGGCGATAAGGAAGCGCTGTTTCGCGAGGCTTTAGCCTGTTACCAGCAGCGGCCTGATCTGCCGCATATCGAGGCCGCCGGGCCAATCCGCGACCGGGTGCGGGAATTGCTGCGCGACAGCGTGCGCGCCGCCACCGGCCCCAGCTACCTTGGCTGCCTGGTCGCCGCCGGCATGCTGAACTGCGCCGCCGAATATGAATCCCTGGCCGGCACGCTTACCAGTATCCGCAACAGCCGCTGCGAAGAATTTCAGGCCTGTCTGCGCGAAGCGGTGGCCCGCCGGGAACTGCCTGGCGATGCCGATATTCCGGCCATGGGCCGCTATATCGCTGCGCTGGTGCAGGGCATCGCCATCCAGGCCAAGGACGGCGCCACCCAGGCCGAGCTTTACGCGTTGGTGGATATCGCCATGCAATGCTGGCCTGCCTCGCCAATGGACGCGAATCAGCCTATCTAGGCTTCCAGCTTTCAAGTTCAGGACAGGCATGCTGGACCGCTTTTTCAACATCATCGCCGGCGATCTCGACCAATGGTTGATCTTGCCGGTGCTTTACCATTTCGGCTGGATGGAATGGGAAGAACTCTCCTTCGACTGGGCGCTCGTCTGCGTCTACGGCATGTTCGCGGTTATCCTCACCTATGCGGTCTGCTGGCCGCTGGAATATTTCCGCCCGGTCGAGCACTGGCCAAACAAAAAAGCCGTCGCGGTGGATATGCTCTACACCATCGTCTCGCGCGTCGGCGTGCTGCCGGTCGTCAGCTTCCTGCTGTTCTATCAGGTCCAGGTCTGGTTCACCGGCATGCTGGTCGATAACGGCTTCATTCCGCCGACGCTGGAAACCGTTTTTCCTTTCCTGTTCGGCCACCCGCTGCTGACGTTTTTCGTCTACGCGCTGATCCTCGATTTCGCCGATTACTGGCGGCACCGGCTCAGCCATGGTTTTCGGAGCTGGTACGCCCTGCACGCTTTGCACCATGCGCAGCGGCAGATGAGCTTCTGGTCGGATGACCGCAATCATCTGCTGGACGACCTTATTTCCTTCCTCTGGTTCGGTGTCATCGGCCTCGCCATCGGTATTCCGCCGCTGCAATTCCCGCTCCTAATTCTGCTGCTGCGATTTATGGAGAGCCTCAGCCATGCCAATGTACGGCTATCATTTGGCCGGATCGGCGAGCGGCTTCTCGTCAGCCCGCGCTTCCATCGCCTGCATCATGGCCTGCGGGCCGCCGGCCGCGTCTCCTGCAATTACGGCGCGGTCTTCCCGTACTGGGACATGATTTTCCGCACCGCCGATTTCTCAGCCCTGTACCTGCCCACCGGCGACGCCCGCGCCCCGGAAGCCATGGCCACTGGCAGCTACCTCGCCCAGCAATGGTCCGGGCTGAAACATTTTCGGTCCGCCCTCAAACCACGCCGTCATGGCCCGGCTTGACCGTGCCAGCGGTGCCTTAGCGCGGCCAACGCGGCGATTTCCAATCGCGTCAAAACTGCTCTAAAACCCGGCCCATGATCAAAGATGTGAAAAAAGTCGTCCTGGCCTATTCCGGCGGGCTGGACACCTCCGTCATTCTCCGCTGGCTGCAAAATACCTATGCCTGCGAGGTCGTCACCTTCACCGCCGATCTCGGCCAGGGCGAGGAACTCGAACCGGCCCGTAAAAAAGCCGAGCTCTTCGGCATCAAGCAAATCTTTGTCGAGGACCTGCGCGAAACCTTCGTCAAAGACTTCGTGTTCCCGATGTTCCGCGCCAACGCGCTCTACGAAGGCCAGTATCTGCTCGGCACCTCCATCGCCCGGCCGCTGATCGCCCAGCGCCAGATCGAAATCGCCGAGATGGTCGGCGCCGACGCCGTCGCCCATGGCGCCACCGGCAAGGGCAACGACCAGGTCCGCTTCGAGCTCGGCTATTACGCGCTGAACCCGAACATCAAGGTCATCGCCCCATGGCGCGAATGGGAGCTGACGTCGCGCACCAAGCTCCTGGAATACGCCGAGCAAAACCAGATCCCCATCACCAAGGACAAGCGCGGCGAAGCCCCCTTCTCGGTCGACGCCAACCTCCTGCACTCCTCCTCCGAAGGCAAAGTGCTGGAAGACCCGGCGGAAGAGCCCGGCGAATTCGTCTACCAGCGCACCATCTCGCCGGAGGCAGCGCCCGACAGCCCGACCGTCATCAGCATCGATTTTCATCGAGGCGACGCGGTTGCGATCAACGGCGAAAGCCTTAGCCCCGCCACCATCCTCACCAGGCTCAACGAATACGGCAAAGCCAACGGAATCGGCCGGCTGGACCTCGTCGAAAACCGCTTCGTCGGCATGAAATCCCGCGGCGTGTATGAGACGCCCGGCGGCACCATCCTGCTCGCCGCGCATCGCGGCATCGAATCCATCACGCTGGATCGCGAAGCCGGCCATCTCAAAGACAGCATCATGCCGCGCTACGCCGAGCTCATTTATAACGGCTTCTGGTTCTCCCCAGAGCGTCACATGCTGCAAGCCCTCATCGATACCAGCCAGGCCTCCGTCACCGGCACCGTGCGGCTCAAGCTCTACAAGGGCAACGTCATCGTCATCGGCCGCGAGAGCCCGCACTCTCTCTACTCCACCCGCATGGTCACCTTCGAAGACGACGAAGGCGCCTACAACCAGCAGGACGCAGCCGGCTTCATCAAACTGAACGCGCTGCGCCTGCGCCTCGGCGCCACCATCGGCCGCCGGGGCGGGAGTACTTAAGGGAAGCAAGCACTTCTTTTCTGAAGAAAAGCCGCCGCCGGCCGCGAAGCAGAAGACTTTTTTATTTGGGACTTGGGTGGTGGCTGCACCCGGCCCTACTTTGCGAATAGCTGGCCGATGTCCGCAAACGCCTTTAATTCAATCGCGTTACCGCTCGGATCCAGAAAGAACATCGTCGCCTGTTCGCCCGGCTCACCAACAAACCGGATATAGGGCTCGATAACAAATTCGGTCCCAGCGTTTCTCAGCGCCTCAGCCATCGACTGCCACTGATCCATCGGCAGAACGGCGCCAAAATGCCGCACCGGGACGCCGTGCCCGTCAACTTCATTTGTCGCGACTTTGCCGGGTTCGCCCGCAACCAGATGGGTCACGATCTGGTGACCGAAAAAATCGAAATCGACCCAGTCATCCGAACTCCGCCCCTCGGCGCAGCCAAGCGTATCCCCATAAAATCGCCTTGCAGCCGCCAGGTCATGAACCGGGAAAGCCAGATGAAACGGGGGTAGTTGTTTGGCATCGCGCATTATTGATCTCCATCGCCGAATAACTGGACGATTACTGTTCGCCGTCAATCGGTTAACTGTTTCTGTTGCATGCCGCCCAAAACAGGTCTTATCTGGCCAGACGTGACGCCAAGTTCACAGTTTAAGAAAATTCGGAGAGAAGCCCATGGACGCTGCAACCGCCATCCCGGAATCCCTTATCCCCTTCGCCGGCCGGATGATCGACGTCGACTCCCATGACGCCATGCCGGCGCAGCTCTGGCAGGCGCATTACGGCCAGGTCACCGAGCGGCTGGCCGAACGCTTCTACCGCCAGGTTCCGAACCATCCAGGCGGCACGAATTACCCGGATTTCAAGGGCGACATTCTGCCGATCAACGCCGACACCGTCTGGAACACCAAGGGCAGTTTTGCGCCGGGTTCGGTCGATGTTTCCCGCCGGGTACAAGTAATGGACCTCGTCGGAGTGTCCCGCCAGCTGATGTTTCCCTCGGCGGTCACCATCATCGGCGCGGCACTGCAGACTTCAAGCGAGCACGATGCTTCCGGCTTCGCCGATTTTGAAAACCGCAAGGAATATGGCCGGGAATTGATCAGGGCCGGCAATACATTCTCGAAGAAGGTCGCGCATGTCTCCGACCGCATCCGGCCGGTGGCAGCGCTTGTCGGCGACACCATTGAGGAATTGATGGGCAACGCCCATGAACTTCTCGACAACGGCATCCGCGCCGTCTGGCTGCTGGCGAGCATTCCACCCGGCGGCAGATCGCCGGCCCATTCCGATCTCGATCCGCTGTGGAAACTCCTAAGCGAACGCAACATCAGCGTGACATTGCATATCGGCGGCGGCGGCGGATTTCTGGCCACCAGCGAGTGGGCCAACGCACCCGCCTTCGACGGTTTCAAGGTCAACGCCGAATTCAATCTGAGTCCGTATCATCTCTCGATTCAGCATCTGTCATCGCAGAATTTCGTGGCGGCCATGGTCACCGGCGGCGTCTTCGAACGCCACCCCGGGCTGCGCTTTGGCGCCATCGAGCTTGGCGCCCATTGGATCGGCCCGCTCGCTTCCATGCTGGACATGTGGCACGCGAATAACCAGGCCTTCGGCGCCATTGCGACCCCCCCGCGGCTGACCCGCAAACCTTCGGAATATATCGCCAGCAATGTCCGCGTCTGCCCGTTCCATTTTGAGCCGGTCGATGAATATATCGATCGCTACGGCCTGGCGGATGTCTATTGCTACGCCAGCGACTATCCGCATCTCGAAGGCGGCCGTGACCCCATGGTCAAATTCGCGCGCCGGCTGGAGCGATTCGGGCCAGAAGTCATGGAAAAATTCTTCGTCAAAAACGGCGAGCATCTGGTCCCGGCCTAACGCCTGTACCGCGAGGGAAAATCCGTAATTATGCCGTCGGCGATCGGCGCCAGACGCGCAAAATCCGCAGGCGCGTTCACGGTCCAGGGAAAAACCTTCAACCCAAGCCGATGCGCTTGCGCGATCTGCGCGGTCGTCACCTCCGCATGGAACGGTGCCCAGCCATAGGCGCTGGTCTGCGCCACCGCTTCCGGCAACGGCCGCTTGATGTCCCTGCCCCACCAGATCTCACGCGCCTGTTCGGTCGCCGGCGCCGTCAGGCAGATGCGGCGTACCTCCGGCGCGTAACGCGTCATCGCGGATAAAATCCGCCAGTCAAATGCCAGAATACACGCCTTGTGCAACATTCCAGAACTTTCCAAAGCCGCAAGCACCGCCTCAACCATTGCCTCCGGCGAACAGGTTTTCTCCGGCGCGTCGGGAAATGTTTTTATCTCGATCAACCATTCCAGCGCCGGCGCCGAGCGCAACCCTTCCGCCAATGTCGGGATATGCGGCGCCAGCAAATGCACCTGTTCGAAACTCAGGTCGCAGATGAATGTACCCGGCGACACATCCGGATCATGATTCAGCACCGGAACAAGATCCCGGGTCAGCGCCACGTCGCATTCGACGCCGGCAAGTTCCAGCGATTTCGCGTGCAGGAATCCCTCGATCGTATTTTCCGGCCGCTCGCCGCGCCCACCCCGATGGCCGTAGATCGCAGTCAATTCTTGGTATAGGCCGTGGCAAACTGCCGGACCGCCGCGGCAACCTCGCGCTCCGAAAGCAATGCCGGACCGCCGAGCGACAGCGAAATCACATATTGCTTCGCCAGCGCCTCCAGCTCCACCGCCGCCAGCAGCGCGTCGTCCAGCGTTGCGCCGGTCGTAACGAAGCCATGATTGGCGATCAGGCACGCCGTCCGGCCGCGCAGTGCCGCCACCACCTGGTCCGAAAGCTCCGCCGTGCCGAACAAGGCGTAGCCGGCCACGCGGATCGGTGCGCCCCCGAACCGCGCGATCATATAATGGCAGGCCGGGATCTCCCGGCGCGCCATCGACAGCGCCGTCGCATACGGGGAATGGGTGTGGACGATCGCGCCCACCTCCGGCCGGGCATCCATGATGTCCACATGGAACCGCCATTCCGAAGACGGCCGCTTTGGACCGATATAATGCCCATACTGACCGCCGAAAGGCATCAACGGAATCTGTTCCGGTGTCATCTCATCATAGGCGATCGCCGAGGGTGTGATCAGCATCCCCTCCTCCGTGCGCAGGCTGAGATTACCCGACATGCCGGGGTTAATCCCAAGTTCCACCAGTTTGTGGGCCGCCGCTACCAACACTTCACGAGCCTCCATGACAAACCATCCTTTCCACCTGACGTTGCGTCAATTTCATGCTAACCGATTCCGGTACAAGGAATTTCCGATTGCGTATCATCAGCCGCCGTTTGCTCCTCACTGCCGGCCCCAGTCTTGGTCTTGCCGCTTGCGCGGCGATGGTCGCTCCGGGCTCGGCATTGCCGCCGTTGCCCTCACCACCATCAGGTTCCTACCGGCTTGGTTCCGGCGATCAGGTCAATCTGCGTATCTATGACCAATCCCAGCTTTCCGGACAATACGCGGTGGACGATAGCGGCTTTATCGACCTGCCGCTGCTCGGCCTTATCACCGCGGGCGGCAGCAGCCCGGACCAGCTTGCCGCCCGCATCACCTTGGCGCTGCAAACCCGGCAATTGATCCTGCATCCAAGCGTCGCGGTTGAAGTCGCCCATTACCGGCCGTTCTATATTCTGGGCGAGGTCAACACGCCGGGCCAATACCCATACCGTCCGGACATGACAGTCCTGACCGCGGTTTCCATCGCCGGAGGCTTCACCTACCGGGCCGAGGAGGACTATGCCGGGATCACGCGCGATACTGGCAGCCAAGCTGTCCAATATCGGGCGCCCACCAATGCACTGGCTGAGCCCGGCGATGTCATCACAGTCTTTGAGCGAAGATTCTAGCGTCACCACCACTAGGACTGGAACAAGCCTTTCCCTAAATCTGGCGGCTTTCGCCGCGGGCGCCGCCACCTTCATCAACATGTATTCGACCATGGCGATCCTGCCGGTGCTGTCCAAGGCATTCGGCGTCGCGCATGGCGCCATTGGCCTCACCATCACCGCGCCGCTGATGGCGACGGCGATGATGGCACCGGTCACCGGCGCCATCTCGGACCGCTTCGGCCGCCGCAGGTTGATCCTCGGCGCCGCAATCCTGCTGATCATCCCAACCGCTTTGGCAGCCGACGCAAACAGTTTCCACGCTCTGGTGCTGTGGCGATTCGTGCAGGGGCTGATGCTGCCGTTCATTTTCACCGTCACCGTCGCTTATATCGCCGATGAGACCACCGGCGCCGACACCGTCAAGCTTGCGGCGACCTACGCGTCCGGCACAATTTTCGGTGGTTTTTGCGGCCGCGCGATCACCGGCTTTGCCACTGAATATGTAGGCTGGCGCATCGCCTTGTTGCTGGTGGCCGCAATTACCTTGGCAATGGCGGCGATTATCTGGCGCTGGCTGACGCCGGAGCGCCGCTTCCGGCCGGTCTACGGATTTCGGGCAGCCCTGCACGCCTTTCCACTGCATCTCACCAATCCCCGCCTGCTGGCCACCTACGGCATAAGCTTCGGAATGCTGTTCAACCTGATTGCCGTATTCACCTTCATCAATTTCCGGCTGGCGGGCGCACCCTATAACCTTGGCCCGGCGGCGCTCGGCGGCATTTTCGTGGTCTATCTTGCGAGCATGGTAACCAGCCCGCTAAGCGCCCGCCTGGCCAATCGCTTCGGCCGCCGCCACGTCATGCTGGCCGCTGCCCCAATGACACTGGCCGGCCTTGCGCTGACCCTTGCCGGGCCGCTGCCTTACATCATCGCCGGCCTGCTGCTGATAACCATTGCACTGTTCACCCAGCAGACCCTGGCAACCAGCTATGTCGGCGTCGTAGCGCTGCGCGCCAGATCGGCGGCAGTTGGCCTGTACGTGACCATCTATTACATTGGCGGCAGCCTGGGCGGCATCGTCCCAGGCGGATTATGGCACGTTTTTCACTGGCCCGGCTGCGTGGCGCTGGTCGCCTTGATGCAAATGGGAATGCTGAGCCTGGCGCTGCGCTTTTGGAAAGAAGTGAGGCAAGTTTAAGCGGTTCTTTTTTTTTAAAAAAGAACCAAAAAACTCTTTTGAATCTAGGGCATGGGCGCTATGACGCCAGCGCCACAAGCCGAGAGCAAAAAAGTCTTTTTGGTTCTTTTTCTTCAGAAAAAGAACTGCTTCCTGCCCTTCCTAAGCGTTGAAACTAACATGGCGCCCTGATGGCTCCCCAAGCACTTCATCCTCGCGCATTGCCACTTGTCCCCGGATGATGGTGGCGGCGGGCCAGCCGGTGACTTGCTGGTTGTCGAACGGGCTCCAGCCGCATTGGCTGGCGATCCAGCTGTTTTCAATCCGGCGGGTCTTTTTCAAATCTATGATGGTGAAGTCGGCATCAAAGCCGGTGGCGATGCGGCCTTTGTTGCGGGCGCCGTAGATGCGGGCGGGGCCGGCGGACATCAGATCAGCCAGGCGCGTCAGCGATAGTTTTTGATGGTTAAGTTGGTCCAGCATCATCGGCAGCAGGGTCTGCACGCCGGTCAGGCCAGAGGCGCAGGTTGGCCAGGGTTTTTCCTTGGCAGCGCGCGAATGCGGCGCGTGATCCGATGCGATGGTGTCGACCATGCCGTTATTGACCGCGGCCCAGGCGGCATCGGCGTGGCGCTGGTCACGGATGGGCGGGTTCATCACCGCATAGCCGCCGAGGCGGTCGTAGCAGTCAGGAGCAACCTGGACGAGGTGGTTGAGCAAAACTTCGACCGAGCAGATATCCCGGAAGTCACCGATATAGCCAAGTTCCTCGGCGGTGGAGACGTGCAGGATATGCGCTGGGCGGTTGGTTTTGCGGGCCAGCGCCAGGATCCGGCGGGTGCCGAGGAACGCGCATTCGACATCGCGCCAGAGCGCGTGGCTGGAGTACGGATCGTCGCATTTGAACAGCGAGGCGCGGGCCTGCAGCCGGTATTCATCTTCCGAGTGAAAGGCGATGCGGCGATGGCCGGAGCGCATCACGCGTTCGATGCTGGCGTCGTCCTCGACCATCAGATTGCCGGTCGAGGAGCCGGCGAAAAGTTTTATGGCGCAGACGCCCTCGATCGTTTCCATTTCGCCGAGCGCGTCGGCATTTTCCTTGGTGGCGCCGGCATAGATGCCGACATCGCACCAGGCGCGGCCGGCGATATAGTCGCGCTTGGCGTTCAGCGTTGCGGCATCGGTGCCGGGCGGGTTGGTGTTGGGCATGTCGAACACGGTGGTCACGCCACCGAGGATGGCGCCGCGGGTGCCCGAGAGCAGATTCTCGACGCCGGGGATGCCGCCTTCGCTGCCATCGGCAAGCGGCCCGCCATCGCGGAAATGCACATGCGGGTCGATGACGCCCGGCAGGATATGCAGGTTTTTCGCGTCAAATATTTGCCCGGCGGCGTTAAGCCCGGTGCCGATCGCGGCGATGCGGCCGTTGCTGACGGCGATGTCGGTTTCGGCAATGCCCCAGGGCAGAACCACGGTACCGTTCTTCAGGATAAGATCATATGCCATGCTGCGTTATAGCGCGGCTTTATAAGGTGGCCAGGGTATCGAATACATCGCCCGCCGGCGGCAGATCGAGAATATGGCGGCGATGCCACAGCGCGATGAATAGCAGCCCCCAGGCAGCGCGGGCGGGGCGTTTTTCGGCACCGCGGGCAAACAAGGCTTTGACTTTGCCCGGCTCGGCCAGTTCGGTTATGAGCGGGTTGCGGGCGACCAGCTCTCCGAGCTTGCCGCCGCTTGCGGCCATCCAATTTCCGATCGGGGTTTTAAATCCTTGATTTTTAGCGAACGGATTGGCGGCCGGAAGGTTTTTTTCCAGCCACAGCCGCAGCAGATATTTACCCTGGCCATTCGCAATCAAACGTTTTTTCGGCAGCGCGAAGGCGAATTCAGCGATCTGCGGGTCGAGATACGGGGTGCGCGCCTCAACCCCATGCGCCGCCAGGCAGCGATCTAGCCGGAGCAGGATATTGTTCGGCAGGCGCTCGGCGATATCGAGGCGGCGGGCGCGCCTCAGACGCGAGCTGTCTGCGATATCAGCCTCGGTCTGGTCCAACCCTTCGCGCCAGCGGAACGGCGGCTGGCGCAGCACATCCAGCCCGTCGAAAATCCCCTTGGCGAAGGTTTTCTTGGTGAAGGGATACGGCAGACTGCTGTTGCGGTACCGGGCATAGCCGGCGAACATCTCATTCCCGCCGTCCCCGGTGAGGATGGTTTTAACCCCGCTCGACGCATGGCGGGCCAGCAGCCAGCTGGGAATGATTGACGGGTTCGCGGCAGGGTCATCCATGGCCGCGACAATTTCCGGCAGATGCTGGAACACCATCTTCCGGCCGATCTCAAGATGCTCGTGCCGGGCGCCGGCGGCGGCGGCAATGGCGGCCGCCTGCCGCTGGTGCGCGGCGGCATTGGCGCCAAAACCGGCCGTGAAGCTGTAGGGTGTTTTGCCGAGCCGGGCGGCGGCCGCAAGCAGCACCGCGCTGCCGGCGCCCCCGGATAGAAACAGGCCGAGCGGAGCATCGGCCCGCAGATGCAGCGCGAGGCTTTCCTGCAGCGCTACATCCAGCGCACCAACCGCCGCTGCGACACTGGCGGGCGCGGAGCGGATGCCGGAGACGGCGTGGATCGTTTCGGTTCTTTTGACCTTTCCGTGCACGACCGTAAGCGTCGCTCCGGGACGCATCCGGCTGACGCCCTTAAAAATGCTTTTCTCGCCGGTGCAGAATTGCAGGTTGAGCAGTTCGTCGAGCTTGCGGGAATTGATTTTGCGCGGCGCCAGCCCAGCATGCAGCAGCGCCTGCAATTCCGAGGCAAAGGCCAGGCCGGCGGGCGTTTGCACGATATAGGCCGGCTTGATGCCGAACGGATCGCGGCAAAGCGTCAGCGTGGAAAACGCCTGGTCGTGAATCGCGATGGCGTACATGCCGCGCAAATGCGACGCGAAGCCGGCGCTGTGCCGGGCGAAGAGATGCAAGGCGGATTCGCAATCGCTGCCGGTGACATATCTGCTGCGGCGTTGCGCGCGCAGGACAAGATCGTTGTAGATTTCCGCGTCGGCAATCAGGGATAATGGTCCGGAGCTGAGCGGCTGGCCGCCCTTTGCCGGATCAATCACAGCCAGGCGCGTGTGCAGCAGGCCGACATCGGGGGCAGTATGATGGCCGGCGCCATCCGGACCGCGATGGGAGATGGCAGCGTGCAACAAGGCCAATATCTGGAGGTCGAGGTCTCGACCCGGCTTGACCATGATGCCGGCAATGCCGCCCATCGCCTAGCTGCTCGTTTTGCTCGCGGGCTTTAGCAGCTTGGTGGCAGCGGCGACCACGGTTTTAACCGGCAATTCCAGCATCGGGGTTTCGCTAGGCTGGCTGGCGGCGGCAATCGAAGCGACGCGGGGGCCGACCGGCGCGAAAATCTCGGCACGCGGGCTGGTGAAAAGACTAAGGGTCGGGGTGCCGGCGGCAGCCGAGACATGTGGCAGGCCGGTATCATTGCTGATCATCAAAGCAAGACGCGTCGAACATGCAGCCATTTGCGAGAGGGCGATATTGCGGGCCAGGTTGATGCAGCCGGGGAGTGCCGACACCAGTTCGGCGCAGATATAGCGCTCGGAATCGCTGGCGCTTGCAAACACCGCGGCGCGGGCGCCGGGCATTTTTTTCTTCAACCCCTTGAAGACCTCCGCATAGCGCTCGGCGGGCCACATTTTGCGCTTCTCGCTGGCGGTGGGACAGAGCCCGATAATCGGCCCGCCGTCAGGCAGCAGCCGTTCCGCTTCCACATAATCGGCGTCATTGGTCCAGATATACGGCAGCGGCGGCGGCGAGATGCCAAGGGCGGCCGCAAGCGGCACGTATTGCCGCGCTGTCCGGTCGCCCTTGATAATTTTTCTTTTGCTCGACGCCATGAACCGCGTGATCTCGCTGCCGCGAATATCGACGGTAAGATCCCACGCCGTCGTAACGAGTTTTCGCCAGACATGAAATTGCCGAAAATCCCGGTTGCCTTTATCGACCAGCACCAGACGTTCAAGATTTGGGAAATGCGCGAACAACCCGCCGCTGCTGGCGCCGCAGGCGATGGTGAAGCGCGCGTGGCGATGTTGCAGACGCAGCTGCTCGATCACGCCGCAGGAATTAACCGCATCGGCGAAGCGTGCAGATGTTATGACTAGGATTCGCATTGCTTTAATGCGTTATCAGCCTTGCCACATCTCGTGCAAGCTCCCAGCTTGATGAAATGACAATGATTGCGCGACTGACCACGCGGGGGGTCCTTGGAATCAACGGCGCCGACCGCGTGACGTTTCTAAATGGCCTGGTTTCCAACGATGTTTCCCGCGTGGCGCCGGGAAATGCGGTCTGGGCGGCGCTGCTTTCGCCGCAGGGACGTTACCTCACCGACTTTTTTATTTTCCACGATAACGAGCGGTTATTGCTCGACGCGCCGCTGCAGACGGTGCCGGATCTGCTGCGCCGGCTGAGCCGCTACCGGCTGCGGGCGGCGGTCATTCTGGAGGATCTGTCGGAGTCGCTGCATGTCTATGCGGCATGGGACGGCGTGCCCGCGGAAACTCCGGTAACGGCGCCGGACCCGCGGCTGGCAACCGCCGGATACCGGATGATCAGCGCCGCGGAAATCGCGCAAACTTCGAGCGAGGCGGCCTACGCCGCGCATCGGCTGAAGCTTGGCTTGCCGGACGGGCCGCCGGATCTGGAACCCGAAAAAACCCTGCTGTTGGAAGCCGGGTTCGACGAGCTGGGCGGCGTTGCCTGGGACAAGGGCTGCTACATGGGCCAGGAGCTGACCGCGCGAACGAAATACCGCGGCTTGGTGAAGCGCCGGCTGGTGCCGGTGACGCTGGGCTCGCCGCCGCCGCCGGCCGGCACGCCGGTGCTGGCGGCAGGCGCGGAGATCGGAACCCTGCGCAGCTCCGCCGGGCAGATGGGCCTGGCGATGCTGCGAATCGACGCGCTGGATAAGCCGCTGCTGGCCGGCAACGCTTTGGTGACGCCGAACATACCGGCCTGGATGAACCTGCCCAAATAGCCCGAGGGGACAGTAAAGCCCGGATAAGAGGTTGTTTCAGAAGTCGCTCTGGTGAGTCGTCAAGTGGTCGTTTTTGAGCACCGGAGCGGAGCGGCCTACAGGCCGTGAGCACCGGCGCGCAGAAAATCGCCGCCAGACGGCCTCCAGAGTAGACTTATGAAGCGGCCTCTAGGTCTTGTCGTTGGCGGCGACCGGCGTGATGACCGTGGTGATGGTGGACCGCACGACGCTGACGGTAACATTGGGGGCAATTTCCACGTCGAGCTCAGTGGCACCCTCCCCGACTTTCTTGATCACGCCGATGATGCCGCCGGCGGTCACCACGCGGTCACCGCGCTTGAGCGCCGTAAGCTGGGCCTTCAGCGTCTTCTGCGCAGTTTGTTGCGGGCGGATGAGCAGGAAGTAAAAGACGACAACAATAAGGAGTAATGGGGCAAACTGCACCAGCGAGCTGATACTTGCCGGCAAATGGGAGGCCGTCTGGGCGTAGGCATTGGCGATAAACATGCGTTTTCCTGGTTGTCGTTATACGCGGCGGACCATAGGTTGCGGCGCCGTGCAGTCAACCATGCACCGGCGATATTTCGGTTTGGAAGGGTCACAGGATGGACGAGGCGGTATTGCGGCGAATTGCCGAGGCGCTGGAGCGGCTGGCGCCGCCAAACCCCGTTGTGCCCGATTTAACCGCCGCCGCGGCTTTCGTCTGGCACCCCGCATCCGCAGAGCTGACGCCGGTGGCCCGGGTCTCGGGCGTGGATATCGCGCTGCTGCAGGGCATTGAGCAGCAGAAGGCGATTCTGCTGGAAAATACCACCCGGTTCGCCGCCGGCCTGCCGGCCAACAACGCCATGCTCTGGGGCGCACGCGGGATGGGCAAATCCTCGCTGGTCAAAGCGGTGCATGCGGCGGTGAATGCCGGGCCCAAATCCCGGCTGGTGCTGATAGAAATCCACCGGGAGGATATCAAATCCCTGCCGGAGCTTCTGAACCTGCTGCGGGGACGGGCCGAGCGCTGTTTGATTCTATGCGATGACCTGTCCTTCGAGCGCGAGGACGCCGATTATAAGGCGCTGAAATCGGTGCTGGATGGCGGTATCGAGGGCCGGCCGGAAAATGTCCTGTTTTACGCCACCTCGAATCGCCGCCATCTGATGCCGCGCGACATGATCGAGAACGAACGCTCGACCGCGATCAGTCCGGCGGAGGCGGTGGAGGAAAAAGTCTCGCTCTCGGATCGCTTCGGCCTGTGGCTGGGCTTTCATAACGGCACGCAGGACGTGTTTTTCGCGATGATCGAGGGCTATGCCCGCGCCTACAAGCTGCCGATCGACGATGCGGCATTGCGGGCGGCGGCGGTGGAATGGTCGGTCACCCGCGGCGGCCGCTCCGGCCGAGTCGCCTGGCAGTTCATTCAGGATATCGCAGGAAGGCTGGGCGTGGTCTTGACCGCCTGAAGAGAACCGGGTGAAAGACGACGCATTCGGCGAAAGCCTGTTTCAGAAATCGCTCCGGCGAGTCGAATAGCGGTGCTTTTCGAGCACCGGAGCGGAGCGGCCTATTGGCCGTGAGCGCCGGAGCGCAGAAAATCACCGCTAGTCGGCCGCCGGAGCGGTTTCTGGAATAGGCTTTAGGAGAGGTGGCCGAGTGGTTTAAGGCAGCGGTCTTGAAAACCGCCGTGCGTTAACGCGTACCGTGGGTTCGAATCCCACCTTCTCCGCCAAAAATTTGCCGTACGCGCACGCAAAGCTTCCAAGCCGTCATGGTTTCGGTATAGTTATGACCGGCGGGCGGGCGGCTCGCCGTTTGGCAAGAGCGAGCAGATTATGAAGTGGCCCATACCTAAGTTTGCCGGCCTCAACCAGAAAAAAATCTGGTTTATCCTTGGCTTCTTCCTCGCGGGCTGGGTCGCCACCCTCGTGATTTGGTATTGTCGCGATTACATTTTTGGGCTGGGCGATAACGTCTACAAAGAGGTGTTTTTAGCATGGACGGGCGAGCTGATTTTCTTCACGGTGGTTGGCTTGGCCGTGACGGTCATCACGATGGAGAAACCGCCCAATCCAACGAGCCTGAAGTTCGATGAGCGATTCCAGATTCTCTTTGGCGACAAGGATAATCCGCGCGAGGTACAGCGTTTCCACAAACAGGAGATCGAGCTTCTTGCCCGCTATTCCTCCGCCGGCAGCAGGAAAATCATCATCCGGGAATTCAAGCCCGAGCTGAACGCTTATGTGGTAATGGTTCACAACTGGTATGTTCTGAATAACGCCTTTCGCGATGTGCATCTGATGGAAAAAATCCCACTGCAGATCACCCCGGACCCTTTTGAGGGAAAGAATTTACCGAATGTTGGGCAGATCAATCATATCAAGATCAATAAGAGCGAGAAGATACATAATTTTACGCCGATCCCTGTCATCGGCTACAAGATCGAGTTCGAGGAACCGCTTCCGGCCGCCGGGGAAATCCACATTGAGATTGAGTATGAAGTGTTGATGGGCTGCGGATTCCTACAGGAGCAGGAGGCGCGGCGATTCATGCAATCGATGCAGATAGAAATTACCAACCAACTTCCCCATAATGTGTTGTTGGCCGTTACGGACGAGCCAGGACCGCCGATACCTCTGGAGCCAACCCGGCCTGCCGAGTTTTTCAGAACGAATGTGGAACCAAAAGGCATGATTTTTGGGTTTAAGCTGTTGGAACCCGGCGCCGGCGGAAATCTAGGGGAGCAAAACACCGTCTTGGCCGCGGCCCGGGACGGCGCGGGAGACGCAGCCCCGGCAGTGCTGCCCTCCTCACTTTGAAGGTTGCGTATGTGCGCCCCAACGCTTAGATTCTGCTCAGATGGAGAATGGACATGTCAGGTAGAGAAGACCTAGTCTAAGTGGATCAGCCGGATACAGTCATCCGGCCAGTTTGAAGTTGGTACTGTCGAGATACTCCAGGCCAATCTATTTCAATGCATAATACTGCGATGGCGTGGCCCAGGGCCCGTGTGTCCTGGCGTGTTCGGAGATGAGGATCCGGCCAGCGCGTTGCCGCGTGGTTGCGATCCAGACAAAGAAAAACCCTGGCAGTTGCCTGCCAGGGTTTTTATCACACCGAAGCCTCGGTGTTTTAGTTGAGAACGATTTCGACGCGGCGGTTTTGCGGTTCACGCACACCGGGGCCGGTCGGAACCAGCAGATGGGTCTCGCCAAATGCGTGGGTCGTGATTTCCGAAGCCGGGACGCCATCTGCAACCAGCTGGTTGGCAACGGCGGTGGCGCGGCGCTGGGACAGGCCCATGTTGTAGGTCGGCGTACCCGAGGTGTCGGTGTAACCGGAAACCTCAAGCGTCGTCGTGCTCTGCGATTTGCTGTCGGTCGCGGCCTGCGAAATAATGTCGAGGGCGCGCGGGGTAAGGTTGTACTTGTCCCAATCGAAGAACACGAGGTAGGTCTTGGCCGGAGCCGGGGCCGGAGCAGCAACCGGGGTCGGAGCCGGCGGCGGCGGCGGCGGCGGGTTGAAGATCTGGTAACGCAGGCCCACCAGGAAGGTGTGCGAGGATTCCTGACCGATATTGATCGGACCGTACAAACCACCCGACTGGGCCAGGTATTTCTTAGTAGCGGTCATCTGCATGAAGCGATATTCAGCGGTCAGCGACAGGCCCGGAACCATCGGCAGCGGATAAGCGACACCGCCAATGATGTTATAGGCAAAGCTGCCGTAAGTGCCGGCAATGGTGTCACCAGCATCGCTGATGTCCGAGTTGAATTTCGCCCACTGATAGCCGGCGCCGGCGCCGACATAGGGGAAGATGGGCAGGCCAACGGGAATGTCGTAGTATACCAGGGCCATCGCGCCGTAGGTCTTCTGCGCGCCGGTCACCGGCTCCTGGCCGCCACCATTGCCGTCGATTTTATGGGCGGTATTGCGGTAGAAATCGCCGCTGAGCTCAACCCGGAAACCGTCGCCGAAGCCGTAGCCCGCGCCGACAACGCCTGAATAGGCCTCTCTGAAGAGAAGTTTACCCTCGGCACTTCCATCCACACTCGAAATCGGGGCTGGGTTCAGGATGGTGGTCCCGGCGCCAAGGCTAACATAGGGGCCGGTAACCGGCTGAGCATGCGCCACGATCGGCAGTGCTAGGGCGGTGGCGGCGGCAAGGGCTAAGCGCAACTTCATAAAGGCCTCCAGGCGATGAATTAAGTACAACCGATATAGCAAGATTATTTTCCACGTCATCACGGTAATTCGTTTGAAATCACAACATTCTGTTCTTGTTGCATTTTGGGCACAGTGCAGTGCATCAAAATTCGGTCAAACACGGCATTTTCGCTGCCGCTGGATAAACTTCCCGTAATTTCATTGAACTACGCGCTCCACCCGCCATATGTGGCCACCCTCCGGGAAAAGCGCCAAAGAAAAAGGCGCCGCATTGCTGCGGCGCCTTGATCGGTTTCCTTAGAGAACCCGGGCCGATTAGGCAGCCTGGAGGTTTTCCGCGGAAAGTTTGCCTTGCTGGCCGCTCTGAATCTCATAGCGGATTTTCTGACCCTCATTGAGGGTGCCGAGGCTGGAGCGCTCGACGGCCGAAATGTGCACGAACACATCTTTGGAACCGTCATCCGGCTGAATGAAGCCGTAGCCTTTTTGCGCGTTGAACCACTTAACTGTACCTGATGCCATAATCGCATCCTCCTAACGAACAGCGACCCACGACGTGCGGGCCAAAATACTCTTCAATTGTTGGGAAGCGTCGAAGCCGCGATAGCATCGCAAGTAAGGCACGCAACAACCAGAACGAAAAGCGCCGTTTGAGGACCTTATACGGTTTTAGGTTGCAGCGCTAGCGGGCGAATCGAACTTACCCTCCGCCCGAAATTTGCCCGGTCCAGTTGGGTTGCTGCCAGCCGCCGCCAATATTTTGGATGAGGGAAATGCTGGCCAAAAGCCGGTTCTGCTGTACCGTCAGGGCATTTTCCTGGTCGGCCAGCAAAATTGTCTGGGCGGTGACAACGGTGGTGTAGGCCTGGGTCCCGGCCTCGTATTCATTGAGCGCGATCTGCACCGCCCGGCTGGCGTCGGCCACCGCCTGCTGCTCTGCTGCCGCCTGCTCCGCCAGAATCCGCAGGTTGGACTGGTCGTCCTCAACGTTCTGAAAGGCGGACAGCACCGTCTGCCGGTAGCTGGCGATACTTTCGTCATAGCCGAACTCCGCCGCCCGGACGGTGGCCGTGCGGGTGCCGCCCTCAAACAGCGTCTCGCTGGCATTGGTGCCAAGCGACCACAGGGAGTTGCTGAGCGAAAACAGCCCGTTGATCGGGTTAGCCGAGAAGCCGCCCAGCGCGGACAGGCTGATATCCGGATAGAAAGCCGCCTCGGCGACGCCGATCTGGGCGTTTTGCTCGGCCATATTGCGCTCGGCGGCGGCAATATCGGGCCGGCGCTGCAGCAAAGTTGATGGCAGGCCGGCCGGCACAACTGGGATATTCGTCATGAGCGCGCCCGGCGGAATGGTCAGATCAACCGGCGCATGGCCTGCCAGCACGGCAATTGCGTGCTCATATTGTGCCCGCGCCTGGCCGGCATTGATCAGCTGCGCCTGCGCGCCCTCCAGCTGGGTTTTTGCGGTTAGAACGTCGGAAGGTGCGGCGACTCCGGCGTTGAACTGGTTCTGGGTAATCTGCAGGCTGCGCTGATAGGCCGTGACGGTTTGGCTCAGCAGGGTTATCTGCGAATCGGCGGCCCGCAGATCGACATAGTCGGCAGCCAGGCTCGCTTGGGCAGACAGCGTCGCATTGGCGAGATCGGCCTGACTGACCTGTGCCGCGGCGACATCGCCTTCCACCTCGCGGCGGATCTTGCCCCAGATATCGGGCGTCCAGTCGACGCTGCCCTCAAACGTACCGCTGGTGCGCGCGCCGCCGCTGCTGATCGAATAGGAACCGCTGCCGGAATTGGTGGAGACATTGCCGCCGCCGCCATTGCCCTGGGCGCTGCGGGTGGCGCTGCCGGTGAGACCCACGGTCGGGTACAGGCCGCCCTGGGTTTCGAGCACGATCTGCTGCGCCTGCTGGTAGGCGGCGTAATCCGCCGCCAGCGTCTGGTTGGAGACCGCGACCAAGGGCTCGAGCTTGTTCAAATCGGGATCGTTATAGAGCGCCCACCAATCGCCTTTTGGCATCGCATCCGATGGCACCGCCTGTTGCCAGCCAGGCGCCTCCTTATAGGCCGCCGGCACGATGGCGGCCGGTTTCACGTAATTCGGCCCCACCAGGCAGCCGCCCAGCCCGGCATTGGCAAGGACAACCAGGGACAAGGTGGCGAAGCGTTTCATCATGCCGTCTCCGCGATGTTTGCCGTCCGTGGACGTGCCGTACTCGGACGCCCGCGCAGCCGCGTGCCCAGCCGGTCCATGTAAACATAGACGACCGGCGTGGTGTATAAGGTCAGCGCCTGGCTGACGATCAGCCCGCCGATAATCGTCAGGCCCAAGGGCTGCCGCAATGAGGCCCCCTGCCCCAGCGCGATGGCCAGAGGCAGCGCGCCCAGGATGGCGGCGCAAGTGGTCATCAAGATCGGCCGGAAGCGCAGAATGGCAGCTTTGTATATCGCCTCTTCAGGCGGAAGCTGTTCCGCGCGTTCCAGTTGCAGAGCAAAATCGATCATCAGAATCGCGTTCTTTTTGACGATGCCGATGAGCAGAATAATGCCGATCAGCGCAATGATGGTCAGCGGCGTGTTCAGCAGCAGCAGCAGCAACAAAGCGCCGATGCCGGCGGACGGAATGGTGGAGATGATGGTGATGGGATGGATCGTACTCTCATATAAAATGCCGAGCACGATATAGACGGCGGCAAGTGCTGCCAGGATCAGCAAGGGCTCGCTGGCCTGGCTGGATTGAAACGCCGCGGCGGTGCCGGCGAAATGCCCCTGGATGGAAACCGGAACATCGATATCGCTCATGGTTTTTTGAATCTCGGCGGCGGCGGCGCTGAGCGCCACCCCAGCCGGCAGGTTGAAGGAAATGGTGCTGGCCAGCTGACCGCTTTGATGGTTGACGGAAATCGGCGTGGTGCCGGGCGCGTAGCTGGCGACCGCCGCCAGCGGCACCATGGTTTCCTTATCGGTACTAACCGAGGCGCCGGAGGAGGCGCTGGATTTGCCGCTGGCGGCAATGCTGTTCAGCGCCTGATTGGTGGCGGAATCGAGCGCGACCGTCGCGGTGGCGCTGGCGGCATTGGTGGTACTGGTCGAACTCACCACCGTGCCGGCGGCGAAATTGGTCGTGCTGGTGCCGCTGGCGGTGCCGCCCGAGGTGCTGATGTAAATCTGCCGCAGCATATCCGGCGTCTGCAGATATTGCGGCGCCAGCTCCATGATGACCTCATATTGGTTAAGCGCGTTATAGATGGTGGAAACCGAGCGCTGGCCGTAGGCATCGTACAGCGTATTGTCGATTTCCTGCGGCGTGATGTTATAGGCGGATGCGACCGGCCGGTTGATCACCACATCGGTCTCCAGCCCGCCTTGCTGCAGGTCGGAATTGACGTCCAGCAACCCCTTCTGGGCCTGCAAGGCAGCAACGATTTTAGGCACCCATAAATACAGCGCATCGCTGTCGCTACTGACCAGCGTATATTGGTAGGCGGCATTGCCTTGCCGCGCGCCGACCTGCAAATCCTGCGCCGGGTTCAGGAAAGTCGGCGCGCCTGGAATTGAGGCCAATGGTTTTCGCAGCCGGGCAACGATGGCGGTCGCCGAAACTTTGCGCTCGGCCAGCGGTTTCAGGGTGATGAAGATGAAGCCGTTATTGGTGGCGCGGCCGCCGGTGAATCCGGCGACGGTGGCCACCCCCTTGTCATCCTGAATGATGGTCTGCAGCTGCGTCATTTTTTTCTTCATCAGTGCGAATGAAATGCTCTGGTCCGCCTGCACGGTGCCGATGATCAGCCCGGTATCCTGGTCCGGAAAGAACCCTTTCGGAACCACAACAAACAGAAAAACGTTCAGGGCAATCGTCAGCAGCAGAATAATGCCGACGATGCCGGAATGCCGGAGCGCCCAGGACAGCGAGGACCGGTAACCATCCAGCAGCCAGTCGAAACCTGATTCCAGCCCGCGAACGAACCAGTTCGGCCGCTTTGCGGATGCGCTCTGGTGCCGCAGGAAACGCGCGCAGAGCATCGGCGTCAGCGTCAGCGACATCAGCAGCGAAATCAGAATGGTGATGGACAAGGTTTCGGCGAATTCGCGGAACAACCGCCCGACCAGCCCCGGCATCAGCAGGATCGGCAGGAACACCGCGATCAGCGACAGGCTCATGGACAGCACGGTGAAACTGACCTCGGCGGCGCCGCGCATCGCCGCAGCAAACGGCTCCATGCCGTCTTCCAAATGGCGGTAGGTGTTCTCCACTACCACCACCGCGTCGTCCACCACAAAGCCCGTGGCAATCGTCAACGCCATCAACGACAGGTTATCGATATTGAAGCCCAGCAGATACATCGGCCCGAACGTGCCGATGATGGAAACCGGCACGGCGATGCCGGGGATGAGGGTCGCGCGGCCGGAGCGCAGGAACACAAAAACCACGCCCACCACCAGCAGGATCGCGATGAACAAGGTTTTCTCGGTATCTCCCAGCGCGCCGCGGATCGATTGCGACCGATCCAGCGCCACATGCATCTGGATGCTGGGTGGCAATGCGGCCTGCAGGCGCGGCAGCATGGCTTTTACCTGATCGACCGTCTGAATCACATTGGCCGAAGGGCTTGGATGCAGCACCACCAGCACCGCGGGCTTGCCGTTGAATTGCCCGGCATTGTTGATGTTTTCGACCGAGTTGGTGACGGCGGCGACATCACTCAGATGCACCGCGGCGTTGTTGCGATAGGCGATGACCAGATTGCGGTAATCGGCGGCGATGGTGGACTGGTCGTTGGCGTAAAGCTGATAACGCGCGCCGCCGTTATCGATATAGCCTTTCGGGCTATCGGCATTGGCGGAAGCCAAAGCAGCACGGACATCTTCCAGGCCGATGCCGTAATTGCTGAGCGGCCCGGGCTGCAGATCGACCCGCACCGCCGGCAAAGCGCTCCCCCCGAGCTCGACATCGCCGATGCCGGTGATTTGCGAAAATTGCTGCTGCAGCAAGGTATCGGCGGAATCATACAGCTGGCCGGGCGTCAGCGTATCCGAGGTCAGCGCCAGGATCATGATCGGCGCCGAGGCCGGGTTGAATTTATTATAGCTGGGATTGGAGCGCAGCGAGGTCGGCAAATCCGCGCGCGCCGCCTGGATCGCCGCCTCGACATCGCGGGCAGCACCATTGATGTCGCGGTCGAGCCCGAATTGCAGCGTGACGCGGGTGGAACCGACGCCGCTTTGCGAGGTCATTTCGGTGACGTCGGAAATAATGCCGAGATGGCGTTCCAGCGGCTCCGCCACGGTCTGCGCCATGGTCTCCGGGCTGGCGCCGGCCATGTTCGCCATCACCTGGATGGTGGGGAAGGAAATATTCGGCAGCGGCGCCACCGGCATGCGGGTGAAGGCTAGCATCCCCGACAGCGCGATGCCGATGGTCATCAGCGTGGTGGCGACCGGGCGCCGGATGAAAACCGCCGACAGGTTCATAGCAACTCACCTTGCGCTGGCGGGCTATCGGCGGGACGACCGCTCCCCGCGGAGGGGTTGCCGGCAAATCTGCGATTGAAGCGGCGAGCCAAACCATCGAAGGTCAGATAGATCACAGGGGTGGTGAACAGGGTCAGAATCTGGCTGACCATCAACCCGCCGATAATGGCAAGGCCGAGCGGGGCGCGCAGTTCCGAGCCGGTGCCGCCGCCGAGCCAGAGCGGCACCGCGGCCAGCATGGCGGCCACGGTCGTCATCAAAATCGGCCGGAAGCGCAGCAGGCAGGCCTCATAAATCGCATCGCGCGGGGTTTTGCCTTCCACCCGCTCGGCATGCAGCGCGAAGTCGATCATCATAATGGCGTTTTTCTTCACAATGCCGATCAACAGCACGATGCCGATAATACCGATGACATCCAGCCCATCGCCGGCGATCCATAAAAACAGCAAGGCGCCGATGCCGGCGGAGGGCAATGTCGAGAGAATGGTGACGGGGTGAATGAAACTCTCATAGAGCACGCCAAGCACGATATAGACCGCGACCAACGCCGCCATGACGAGAAAAACCTCATTGCCGAGCGAGGTCTGGAAGGCGGCCGCCGCGCCTTCAAAGGCGGTCGTCATCGCCTTCGGCAGTTGCACCTGTTTCTCGGCCGCATTGATGGCGTCCACCGCGCCGCCGAGCGAGGCGCCTTGTGCGAGGTTGAAGGACACCGTGGTCGAGGGGAACTGCCCGACATGCTCGATCGCGAGCGGCTCGCGCTGCACCGTGAAGGTCGCGATTGATCGCAAAGGCACCTGGCCGCCGCTGGCCGATGAGGACGGCAGATAAATATTGTCGAGACCTTCAACGCCCAGGGTCATGCTGGGATTGACCGTCATGATCACGCGGTACTGGTTGGTCTGGGTGAAAATGGTCGAGATGATGCGCTGGCCGAAGGCATCGTAGAGCGCGCTGTCGACGGTCGCCGGCGTGATGCCGTATTGCGCGGCGTTCTGACGGTTGATGTCGATATACACGGAAAGCCCGCTGTTCTCGAGGTCGCTTGCGACATCGGTCAGCTGCGGCAGCGTCGCGAGCTTGGCGACCAGCTGCGGCACGTATTTGGTGAAATCATCCTCGTTCGGATCTTCCAGCGAGAATTGATACTGCGTGGGCGCCACCGTGGTGTTCAGCGTCAGGCTCTGCACCGGCTGCATGAACAGCGCGATGCCGGGCACGCTTACCACTTCCTTTTGCAGGCGCCGGATGATTTGCGTGGCGGTCTGGCCGCGGGCGCTCTCCGGCTTCAGATTGATCAGAAACCTTCCCTGGTTCAGCGTATTATTGGTGCCGTCGATGCCGATATAGGAGGATAGGCTGACGACATCCTTGTCCTTCAAAATCGCATCCGCGAGCTGCTGCTGATGCACCGCCATGGCGGCATAGGAGGTGGATTGCGAGGCCTGGGTGATACCCTCGATCACACCGGTATCCTGTACCGGAAAAAACCCTTTCGGGATCGTGATGTACATCAGCACCGTGACCACGAGCGTGATGATCGCCACCAGCAATGTCAGCCTGGCATGGGCGAGCACCCAGGTCAGGCCGCGGCCGTAGCTGCTGATCAAGGCGTTAAACAGTTCCTCGCTTTTTACCTCGAAGCGGTTCGGGCGCTGGTCTTCCTTGGCCTTCAGGATTCGGGCGCACATCATCGGCACCAAAGTCAGCGCCACGATCGCCGAGATGATGATGGTCACCGCCAGCGTGATCGCAAATTCGCTGAACAGCCGGCCGACCACATCGCCCATGAACAGCAGCGGGATCAGCACCGCCAGCAGCGAGATGGTCAGCGAGATGATGGTGAAACCGATCTGCCCCGCCCCCTTCATCGCCGCTTCCATTGGGCTGTCGCCCATTTCGATATAGCGGGTGATGTTCTCGATCATCACGATCGAATCATCCACGACGAAACCGGTGGCGATGATCAGCGCCATCAGCGAGAGGTTATCGATTGAAAATCCCCAGACATACATCAGCGCCAGCGTGCCGATCAGCGATACCGGAACCGAGATGCTGGGAATAATGGTGGCGCGGACATTGCGGAGAAAAACAAAAATAACCAGCACCACCAAAGCAACGCTCAACAGCAGCTCGAACTCAGCATCCGAGACCGAGGCGCGGATGGAGGTGGTACCGTCGGTCAGCACCGTCACCTGCATGGCCGGCGGCAGGCCGGCGGTGAGCTGCGTCAATTGCGCCTTAATCGCATTCACCGTCTGAATGACATTGGCATTCGGCTGCCGGTCAACATTGAGGATGATCGCCGGCGTGCGGTTCATCCAGGCGCCCAGCTCCTCATTCTCAGGCGCCGAGACGACGGTTGCGACATCGCGCAGGCGCACCGGCGCGCCGTTCTTATAGGCGACGACGAGATCGTTATATTGCGAGGCATCGGTGATCTGGTCGTTGGCGTTGATGGTGTAGGATTGCGCCGGGCCGGAGAAACTGCCCTTCGGCGTGTTGACGTTCAGGTTCGCAACGATGGTGCGGATGTTATCGATGCTCAGCCCGTAGGAAGCGAGCGCCAGCGGGTTGACCTGGATCCGCACCGCCATCTGATTGCCGCCGCTGATCGTCACCAGACCGACGCCCGGAACTTCCGAGATTTTTGCGGCAAGCTGCGCATAGGCCAGCGATTGCAAATCCGTCAGCTTCAAGGTTTTGGAAGTCACCGCCAGCGTCAATATCGGCGCGTCCGCCGGGTTCACCTTGGCGTAGATCGGCGGCGCCGGCAGGTCGCTGGGTAACAAGTTTCCGGCCGCGTTGATCGCCGCCTGCACTTCCTGCTCGGCGATGTCCAGACTGAGCGAAAGCCCGAATTGCAGGGTGATGACGGAAGCGCCGGCGCTACTCGACGACGACATCTGGTTCAGCCCCTCCATCTCGCCAAGCTGGCGCTCCAGGGGTGCGGTGACCGAGGACGTCATCACATCCGGACTGGCGCCCGGATAAAATGTTTGCACCTGGATGGTCGGGTAATCGACATCCGGCAGCGCTGAGACCGGCAGAAATTTATACGCCACCAGCCCGACCAACACGAAGGCGATCATCAGCAGCGATGTCGCAACCGGCCGGAGAATGAATAGACGAGACGGGTTCATGAAACTCGGTGCAACCGCGACTATTGCGGCGCGGGCGTTGGCGTGGTGGTTCCCGTGTCCGACATATGCTTGCGCTTATGCTTGCCCGTTTTCGCGGCCCCGGCCGCGCCCGACGCCGCGGGGGTTGCAGCGGGTGTCGCGCCGGCAACGGTTATCTTCGAGCCCTCTTTCAGCCGGTCCACCCCATCCACCACCACCACATCGCCGGGATCCACGCCTTTGGTGATGACGGTGTTGGTGCCGTCGGTCGGGCCGGTGGTGACGTTCTGCACGGAGACCGTGTCATCCGTATTGACGACATAGACATAGCTTCCGGGCGCGCCTTCCTGCACTGCCGGGGATGGCACCAGCGTCGCATTCTGCAGCGTATCGACGAGCAGATGGATGTTGACGAATTCATTCGGGAACAAAGCTGAATTGGCGTTGGCGAAGGTTGCGCGCAAATTCACCGTGCCGGTGCTGGTATCCACCTGGTTGCTGATGGCGGTGAGCGTCCCGTCGGCGATCTTGGTCGTATCATCGCTGGAATAGGCGCTGGCCGTCAGCACCGCCCCGGATTGTACCCGCGCCAGGATTGGCGAGAGTTCCGTCTGCGGGACGGCAAAAATGACCGTGATCGGCGAAATGCTGGTGATGACGGCAAGCCCCGTGGTGCTGCCGGAGGTGACATAATTGCCGGGATCAACCAGCCGCAACCCGACCTTGCCGGCGACGGGCGCGGTGATGTGGCAATAGGCGAGATTGAGCTTGGCGGAGTCGATGTTCGCCTGATCGACCTGCACGGTTGCGGCATCCTGCTGCACCAGAAAGCGCTGATCGGCCACGGTCTGTTCGGAGATGGAATCCTGGCGCTGCAGGATCTCGTAGCGGTTCAAATCCGAGCGCGCCTGCGCCAATGTCGCCGCATCCTTTGCCTGCTGGGCCAAATATTGCTCCAGGCTCACCTGGTAGGGCCGCGGGTCGATCTGCGCCAGAAACTGGCCTTTTGTCACGGTTTCACCCTCGGTAAACCCGACGGCGGTGAGGTAACCGCTCAACTGCGGCAATACCGTCACCGTGGCTGTCGGCGTGACAGTGCCAAGCGCCTCCACCGTCTCCGGCATGCTGCCGGCCACCGCCTTGGCAACCCCAACCGACTGCGCGGCGGCGGCATGCGGCGCCTTGCTGCCGGAATGCTTCCAATAGGCGATGACGGCAATGACGAGGACAAGAACCGCGATAATCCACCAGCGACGGCGGCGTTTGGGCTTCGGATCAACCACGCAGACAACTCCTTGGGGCGGGGAAGCCCGGTATCTTTGTAACAAAGCAATCGATGTCTAGGATGGCGCAGCGTGACCGGACAATTACAAACTGTAACTGGGATAACCCACACATGGGGGCATTAAGGCGATTACCTACCCCTAATAACTTCCTGCCCAGCCATATACGGGCGCAACACTTCCGGCACCGTAACCGAGCCGTCCTCGTTCTGGTAATTCTCCAGAACCGCGATCAGCGCCCGGCCGACTGCCACGCCGGAGCCGTTCAGGGTGTGGACGAAGCCGAGCGTCTTGCCGTCGGCCTCCCGGTAGCGGGCGTTCATGCGCCGGGCCTGGAAGCCGCGGGTGTTTGAGCAGGAGGAGATTTCCCGGTAAGTCCCCTGCCCCGGCAGCCAGACTTCCAGGTCGTAGGTTTTAGCGGCGGAGAAGCCGGTATCGCCGGCGCAGAGCAGCATGCGGCGATATGGCAGTTCGAGTTTTTCGAGCACGGTTTCGGCACAGCGCGTCATGCGTTCATGTTCGGCGTCGCTGGCATCTGGATGGGTGATGCTGACCATCTCGACCTTGGTGAACTGGTGCTGGCGCAGCATGCCGCGCACATCACGACCCGCCGAGCCGGCCTCGGAGCGAAAGCAGGGGGTGAGTGCGGCCGAGCGAATGGGCAGGCCGGACGCGGGCAGAATCTCGCCGGCGACCAGATTGGTCAGCGGCACTTCGGCGGTGGGGATCAGCCAGCGGCCGTCGGTGGTCTTGAAGAGATCCTCGGCGAATTTCGGCAATTGGCCGGTGCCGAATACCGTCGCTTCATTCACCAGCAGCGGCACCGCGGTTTCCGAATAGCCATGTTCGCTGGTGTGCAGATCCAGCATAAATTGGCCGAGCGCACGCTCAAGCCTGGCGAGTGCGCCCCTCAGAACCGTAAAGCGTGAACCAGCGATTTTTGCCGCATTGCCAAAATCCATCAGCCCTAGGGCTTCGCCGATTTCGAAATGCTGCTTCGGCGTAAAGGCAAAATTCCTGATTGCGCCGATTTTCTTTAGCTCGGCATTATCCGATTCATCCCGGCCATCCGGGGTCTCGGCATCCAGGGCATTGGGCAATTCGGCGAGCAGGACATGCAGTTTTGATTCCGCATCTTCAGCATGCACCTTGGCGGCTGAAATCTTGTCCCTCAGTTCGGCACCGTTAGCCTCAATCGCCGATGTGTCTTTACCAGCGCGCTTTGCATCGCCGATCTGCTTCGATATCGCATTCCGCTCGGTCTCGAACTGTTGCTGATTGACGACATGCAAACGGCGTTCGGAATCCAGCGCCAGGATCGCCGCACTGCGATTTTCCAGCCCCCGCCTTGCCATCGCCGCATCGAACGCATCCGGGTTCTCCCGGATCGCCTTGATATCATGCATCCGGCACAACCTTCGGCTCGACCATGCCGACCGTTATCACCGAGATTTCGAACAGCAGCAGCAACGGCCCCGCCAGGATGCACATGGTCAGCGCGTCCGGCGGCGCCAGAATGGCCGCGACGATGAAACAGCCTACATAGGCGTAGCGCCGGTGTTTCTTCAGCCCGGCGGAGGATAAAATACCAACCTTGCCGAGGAGCGTCAGCAGCACCGGCAATTCGAAGGCAACGCCAAAGGCAAAAATGATTTTCATCACAGTGCCGAGGTATTCGCTGACCTTGGCCATCAATTGAATATCGACATCGGCGCCGCGGGTGACCGTGGTCTGGAAACTCAGCAGGAATTTATAAATCGTCGGCAGCACCACGTAATAGGCCAGCGCCCCGCCCATGAAAAACAGAAACGGCGTGACGATGAGAAACGGCAGCATCGCGCGCTTCTCTTTCTTGTACAGCCCGGGCGCCACGAACAGCCATATTTGCGTCGCCACAATCGGGAAAGAAACAAAGAGAGCTGCAAACAGCGCCACCTGGATATAGGTAAAAAACACTTCGTACAGCGCCGTGTAGATCAGCTGCGGTTTCTCACCGCGCGCCTCCAGCGCATGCGCCAGCGGCGCCGCCAGAAAATCATAAATCTGCGGGGCGAAATAATAACAGACGCCGAACGCAATCACGATGGCGACGGCCGACCACATCAGCCGGCGCCGCAATTCTACCAGATGCTCCATCAACGGCATTTCCTTGTCGTTGATCTCGTCTTCTTTTTTTTCTTCTGGCTGTTCGTTCACCGAATCCATCGCTCAATAGCCCCAACGCTTGGTGCCGGGGGGAATAAAAGCCGGCATGGGCTTTTTGCGCGCCGCATCCGGCGGGATAAAGGCCGGAGCGTCGGGCGTCTCTTCTTCCGCCTGCATCAAACCGGCAGGTATTTCGGGCTTCGGCATCTTGCCCATGCTGTCGGGGTGAAACGGATCAAAAGCCAGTTCCGATTTCAGGCTGCCATCCGGGTCGATCTGCTTCTCAACCGCGGATTTGAAGTCGAATTTCCGGATTTTGTTGATCTCGGATTTCACATCCGCGAGATTCGCCTCGCGCATCATCTCATCCACATGGCCCTGGAACTCGGCCGCCATGCCGCGGGCCTTTTTCATCATGCCGGTGACGGTGCGGATGGCGACAGGCAAATCCTTCGGCCCAATGGCAATCAATGCCACCGCCATGATCAGCCCGATCTCTGCCCAGGAAAATCCAAACATATGGCGCGGTGACTAGCAGGCCTTCACGGCTTCGGCAAAGCCCTGACAATGCGCTGCAGGCCAGAGTCACGCATGCCGAGCTCAGCCAGATGCTCGACCGTGTTTTCCAAATACTCCCGGCAGCTGCCGAGATCGCCGCAGGCGGTGGTGATCAGCGAGGCTGTCTCAAGCACGCAGATCTCCGGCACATAGCGGGGATGCTTGCGGTTGCACACGAAGGTCAGCGCCCGTATTTCGCCTTCTGAAGTCTTTAGTTTGACCCAGCGGGCGTTATAGGAGCCGCCGTACATCTCCCGGCGCCAGAGGATCCCGAGCTCTTCGCGCGCCTGCGCCGCTTCGATCCGGAAGACCACCCCTTTGCAGGCGCCCCCATGGTCCAGCGCCAGCATCAACCCCGGCAATTCCCGTGTTGCGCGGCCGTTGAACACCCGTAGGCAAAACCGCCGGTGCCAGCCATGCAAGGTGGCCGGCAGCTTGGCGGTGAAGTGAAAGGCCGGGTTCCAGATCAACGATCCATAGCCGAAAACATACAGGTCCTGCGCCGAATCATGCTCGCCAAGCGTTTTCTCGAACAGCACCGCCATCTCGTCCTCACTGCGGAATTTCATCTCCGGAAATTCCTCCGCATGGGCGCGAACACGCTCCAGCATCGAGCCGTCCTGCAGGCTTTGACGGGTGATCCGCAGCGTCATGGCGCCGCACCCGGTGCTGGCTCCGGCGCCTCGGCGCTTTCAGGCTCCGCCTCGGCGTTCGCCGTCAGCACCGGGTTGGGATCGATCAGCAATTCCTCGCGCTTGGGCAGATCGCGCAAATCGTTCAGGCCAAATTGCGCCAGAAATGCCGGGGCGGTGCCCCAAAGCGTCGGCCGGCCGGGGGATTCCCTGCGGCCTTTCGGGGTAATCAGGCCGTTCTCCAGCAGCAGATCGAGCGTGTTCTGCGACAGGCTGGCGCCCCTGATCTCCTCGATCTCGGTGCGCGTCACCGGCTGGTGATAGGCGACAATCGCCAGCGTCTCCATCGCCACGCGCGGCAGGCGTCGCGGCAACTCGACCACTTTGCGCAGGGTCGGGGCGATATCCGGCGCGGTCCGGAACTGCCAGCCGCCGGCGACCTCCATCAGATGAACACCGCGCCCGGCGTAAGTCTCGCCAAGTGCCGCGAGTACCGCATCCAGATCGGAATCGGCCGGCAGCAGATTGGCCAGCGTGCGGGGGGACACCGGCTCACGGCTGGCGAAAATCACCCCCTCGGCCAGCCGCATCGCATGAGTGAACGCCTCAGCCGCCGCGGCGGGGTCGATTATTTTCTCAGGCTCGCCGGATTCTGGCGCCTCACCCAGCGGCAGTAGAGAGTCTTGCGCTTCACTCATTCGAATTATTGCCCGCTTTCACCAATATCGGCCCGAAATGCTGGTCCTGCCGCAAACTTAGCCCGCCGCCGCGCGCCATTTCCAGGCTCGCGACCAATGTTGCTGATAGCGCGGCGCGGCGCGGCAGACCATCGTTTAAACCTTCCGGCAGGAATGCCTCGAGCGTGGACCAGTCCGGCAGGCTGCCGACCAGCCGGGCCAGCCGCTCCAGCGCGTTCTGCACCGAGAAATAATTCATCGGCTTCGGCCGGTATTGCTGCTTCGCCCCGGCGCGCCGGCGGGCGGCCAGATAGGCGCTCAGCAACCCGCTCATATCCAGCCGCAGTTTCGTGCGATCGGTCTCGGTAAAATCCTCCGGCGTGCCGCGCGCGAATTCATCCCAGCCAAGCTGCGGCCGCCGGCCCATCCAGGCCGCGGCACCCCGCACCGCCTGCAGATCCAGCAGCCGGGAAGCCAGCATTTCCGCACTTTGCTCCGCATCCTCGGTCTCGCCCAAAGCCGGCACCAGCAAGCGGGACTTCAGCCAGGTCAGCCAGGCCGCCATCACCAGCCAATCCGCCGCCAGCTCCAGCCGGATCTTTCGCGCACCCTCGATGACCGCCAGAAATTGCTCGACCAGCGCCAGGATCGAGATTTTGGCGAGGTCGACTTTTTGCGCGCGCGCCAGATCCAGCAACAGATCGAGCGGGCCCTCAAAACCGTCCAGCTGCAGAACCAGCGCTTCAGAGTCCATGTTCATGTCCCGCCAGATGCATCACCGTATCCGAAGCCCAGGGCAGCACCGCATTCAAGGCCTCATTCACCGGATTGAAATGGACCCCGAGCTGGCCCAGCAGCGTCGGCAATATGAAAACAACCAGCAAAACCAGCAGGATACCGAATCTCTCTGATCCCGCCAGGAAGCTGGCCGCCCGCAGCGGCAGCAGCCCCACCGCCACCCTTCCGCCATCCATCGGCGGCAATGGGATAAGGTTGAAAATGCCCAGCACCAGATTCACCACGATAAAATAGCTCCAGAACACGGCGCCAAAAGGTGAATACAGGGCCAGAGCGCCAATGAACGCCAGCAGAAAATTCATCGCCGGTCCAGCAATGGCGACAATTGCCATCAACCGCCGCGGATCGTGATGCCCATTGATGCTGAGCGCCTGCGCGTCGATCGGCACCGGCTTTGCCCAGCCGAACATGAAGGCAACCCGGCCGATGGTCAGCAATTGCGAGACGGCGAGGAACACAGGCAAGAGGATCGAGCCGACTTTATCTATATGCTGCAAGGGGTTGAGCGATAGTCTTCCGGCTTTTTGCGCGGTCCTATCGCCCATGGCCAGGGCCGCCAGGCCATGGGCGAGTTCATGAAGGATAATAGCAACCAACGTCGCAAGAATGCCGGACAGCGCTTCATGCAGCATCGGGCACCGCCTGTAATATCGCAAGATTGCCCGCCATGTCGCCCGGGCAATAGAGCGCGATGTCGCAGCCCGCATTAAGCGCCGCCACGGCCCGCTCCGCCGGCGAGCCGGTAAGCGCCTGCATGGCCAGGTCGTCGCTGACCAGAATCCCATCGAAGCCGATCAAGCCGCGGATGATCCGGCTGATGACCTTTGCCGACAGGGTCGCAGGCAGTTCGGGGTCCAAAGCGGTATAGATGATATGCGCGGTCATCGCCCATGGCAGCCCGGAATTGGCGATAAAGGGGTTAAAATCCGCCGCCAGCTCGGCCTCACTGGCGTCGATCCGGGGCAGCGACAGATGACTGTCGACCTGCGCCCGCCCATGGCCGGGGATGTGTTTCATGATGGGGGTAACGCCCTGCGCCTGAATGCCCTCGGCGATTGCGGCGCCCAGTCTTGCCACCATTACCGGGTCCGGCCCCAGCGCCCGGTCGCCGATGACATTGCTTTCGCTGGGGAAAGCCAGGTCGAGCACCGGCGCTGCGATGAGGTTAAACCCTGCCTCCCGGACCATCGCCCCCAGTTGCCGGCCATGCGCCAAGGCAGCTGCTTCGGTCTGCAGACTGGCCGCCGACGGCATTTCCGGCCAATGCGGCGCCCGCAACCTCGCCACCCGGCCACCCTCCTGATCCACCATGATCAACGCAGCCGGCGGCAAAGAATCTTTCAAATCTGCCGTTAATTCAGAGAGTTGTGATGGGTTTTCAATGTTACGCCTAAAAAGGATTACCCCGCGCGGGCGATGCTCGCGCAGCAAATCGCGTTCCGCACGCGTCAAGGCCGCGCCACTCACGCCGATAATAACCGGCTTGCTCAAAATGCGGCAACCGTACAGGCAGCGCCCTGCGCTTTCACATCCGCGCAAAATTTGCGGGCGGCGGTAACATCGGTAAAGCCGCCCATGCGCAGGCGCCAGAATTCCACGCCGGCGACGTTGGCGCGCGTGTAAATCGGGCTGTGGCCGAAGAACAAAGCCGGCATTTTCTGGTTCAACTGCCGCCAGGCGGTTTTGGGACCGGCCGGGTCCACCGCCGCCGCAAGCTGCACCTGAACATTGTTATTTACTTGTATGGGCGGCGTAGGCGCCGGGGCCGGCACAGGTGCCAACGCGCTGGACGCAGCCGGAGCCGGCGCCGATGCAGCCGTGGAGGCCGCAGGCGGCGGCGGTGCGGGCGGCGGCGGCGGTGCCTGAAACGCCGAGATATCCGGCGACGTCGAATCAGGCGCCAATTTCGCCGGCGCCTCGGAGCTGTCGCCGGACATGATCTGCTCGTCGGCCTCCGGCACGTTCAGCCCGCCCGGATTGGCGGGGACCAGCCGCAGCGGGCCGGGCGGCGCCTCGATCACCGGCGGCGGCCCAAATCCCATCCCCGGCTTCATGCCGCTCCACACCAGAGCGATGATGATCACCAGAGTCGCAAACCCGCCCGCCCCCAATGCGATGCGCCGCATGGTGGGGTCGAAAGCGGCGGTCTGGCGCCGGGTCCGGTAGACGAATTCCTGACCGTCGTAATCTGGGTCTCGCAAGCCTATCGCATCTCCTCGACCGGCTTTACACCCAGCACGCCGAGTCCCGAACGGATAATCACCGAAGTTGCCGAGACCAGCGCCAGCCGCGCCGCCGTCTCAATTGGCTTTTCAGCCTGGATGAAACGCAAAGCGGCGTCATCCCGGCCGGCATTCCATAAAGCATGGAAATCGCCGGCCAGCTCATACAGGAAAAACGCCACCCGATGCGGCTCGCGCGCCAGCGCCGCCGCTTCAACCAGCCGCGGCCAGGCGATCAGCTTGCGGATCAGCGTGAGTTCCTCAGGCGCCGTCAGCGCGGACAGATCCGCCGCGGCCAGGCCGGATGGCTCGCCGGCCGCGCGCAGCACCGAACGGCAGCGGGCATGGGCGTATTGCACGTAAAAAACCGGATTATCCCGGGTCTGCGCGACCGCGGCGTTCAGGTCGAATTCCATTTGCGCGTCGGATTTGCGCATCAGCATGATGAAGCGCACCGCGTCCGCTCCGACCTCGTCGATCAGATCGCGCAGCTCCACAAACGTCCCTGCCCGCTTACTCATGCGCACCGGCTCGCCGTTTTTCATCACCCGCACAATCTGGCACAGCACGACATCGAGCCGCGCATCGCCATTGCCGGCCAGCGCCTTTACCGCCGCCTGCATGCGTTTGGTGTAGCCGCCGTGGTCGGCGCCCAATACGTCGATCATGGCATTAAATCCGCGCGCCATTTTGTCGGCATGGCAGGCGATGTCATTGGCGAAATAGGTGTTGGAGCCGTCGGATTTTTTCACCGGCCGGTCGACATCGTCGCCGAATTGCGTGGCGCGGAACAATGTCTGCTCGCGCGGCTCCCAATCTTCCGGCGTCTTGCCTTTCGGCGGCTCCAGCGTGCCCTCATAAATCAGGCCGCGATCCTGCAGAATTTGCAGCGCGCGTTCCACGCCGCCGGCCGCCACCAGTTCGCGCTCGGAGGTAAAGACATCATGCGTTACGTGCAGCGCCGCCAGATCCTCGCGGATCAGTTCCAGCATTTTGGCTACGGCAAATTCCCGAATTGTATCCAGCCATTGCTCTTCCGGCGCGGTTGCGAACATTTCGCCGTAGAGCTCGGCCAGGCTCTGGCCGACGGGGACGAGATATTCGCCGCCATATTGCACGCCGCCCGGCACCTGGGCGGCATAGGCCTCGGCATGCAGATTGCGGCCAAGCGCCTGCAGATAACGCACATAGACCGAGCGCGCCAAGGCCACCACCTGGGCGCCGGCGTCGTTGACGTAATATTCCTTGGTGACGTCGTAGCCTGCTTTTTGCAGCAGGTTTGCCAAAGCGTCGCCAACGACCGCGCCCCGGCAATGGCCGACATGCAGCGGCCCGGTCGGGTTGGCGGAGACATATTCGACGTTGATTTTTTGACCCTTCGCAGCGCCGTTGCCATAGGCAATGCCTGCGTCCAGAATCACCGGCAATTGCCGCAGCAAAAATTCCGGCGTCAGCGTGATATTCACAAAGCCCGGCCCGGCCGGCTCGGCCTTGGCAATCCCTTCCCGCTTCGCCAGAAGTTCCGCCAGCCTGGCAGCAATTTCCCGCGGATTTCTACCTGCGGGCTTGGCGGCGACAAGCGCTGCATTGGTCGCCATATCGCCATGCACGGCATCGCGCGTCGGCGTCAGTTCGATGCTGGCATGCATTTGGGTAAGGCCAGGAAGCAACGTCTCCACGTCCTGCAAAACCCAAACCCGCAACTCAGCAAATAAATTAGACCCCATACCCATCCACAACCCACCAGAATAAAAAAATTTTTGCTTCTTTTTTGATAAAAAAGAAGCGCTTAGCCTTTAAGAAGGAACAGCCGGATCCGTAAGCCTTGCATATTCCTGCATCGCATAGCGGTCCGTCATCCCCGCCACATAATCCCGCACGGCGATCGCCGCTTGCTCGCTGTTCCCGGCGCCCGCCAGCACGCGCCAGTCATCCGGCAGCAATTCCGGCTTGGCGAGCAGCAGGCTGCCGAGCGTTCGGGTTACCCCTTGCGCCTTATGGCTCATCCGGTTGACGCGCCAGTGCCGGTACATGCGCTCGAACAGGAACGCCTTGATCGCGACATTGGCCGCGGCCAGTTTTTCGCTGAACAGGATCACCGGCGCGCCGGCGTCGCGAACCGCCTCGGCGTCGGCGGGCGCCAGCGCCGCCAGACGGGCCTGGCTCTCGATAATCACGTCATGGATCATCCAGTTGATCACCCTGCGCGTCATCTCATGGCGAATGCGTTTCTCATCCGTGGTGAGGGTGCGGGCCTTGGCGAGCGCTTCGCCGACCAGCGGCAGTTCCGCGATATCCGCCAAAGTAAACAATTTCGCCCGCAGCCCGTCATCCAGATCATGCGCATTATAGGCGATGTCATCGGCAAAGGCGGCAACCTGGGCTTCCGCCGAGGCGTGCCGCTGCAGGTCCAGGGGAAATAATTGGTCGAATTGCGCGACATAGGTCGGCGGCGCAAGCACCGGGCCGTTATGCTTGGCCAGCCCCTCCAGCATTTCCCAGCTCAGATTGAGACCGTCGAACCCGGCATAGCGATGCTCCAGCAGGGTTACCACGCGCAGGCTCTGCGCGTTATGGTCGAAGCCGCCGAAATCGCTCAACGCCTCATCCAGCCCGGTCTCCCCGGCATGGCCGAAGGGCGGGTGGCCCAGGTCATGCGCCAGGGCCAAGGCCTCTGTCAGGTCCTCATCCAGGCTCAGGCTGCGCGCCAGGCTGCGGGCGATTTGCGCCACCTCCAGGCTATGCGTCAGCCGGGTGCGATAGAAATCCCCCTCACGGGTCACGAAGACCTGGGTTTTATACTGCAATTTTCGAAACGCCGAGGAGTGAACCACGCGGTCGCGGTCCCGCTGATCCGCGCTGCGATCGGCAGGCGCCGGCTCGGCATGCAGCCGGCCGCGGGAGGTAAGGCTGCTCACCGCATAGGGGGCTAAATTCATGAGGGCTGGCATACACGCAAGCGGGCCTTCAATCCAACCTCCAGACGCGCTATATGGGCTGTATGGATAGCATGAGTGACACGCTTGCCCCCGCGGCCCCGTTCCGTCTCACCGAGTCCGCCGCCAGGCAGGTTGCCGAGATTTTGGCCACCGACCCCGCCGCCCGGGCGCTCCGGGTCGAGGTGCTGGCCGGCGGCTGCAGCGGCTTTCAATATAAATTCGACTTGACCGGCGAGCAAAACGCCGAGGATCTGATCATTACCGCCCATGGCGCCACGGTTTTCGTGGATCCGGCCAGCCTTGACCTGCTGGCGGGCTCCGAGCTCGACTATAAGGACACGCTGATGGGCGCGCATTTCGCGGTCCAAAACCCGAACGCCACGTCTTCCTGCGGCTGCGGAACGTCCTTCTCTGTCGATTAAGACGACCCGAAACGTCAAATGAAAATCACCACCTGGAACGTCAACTCGGTCCGCACCCGCGAATCCCACGTCGCGGATTTCCTGTCCCGCGAGCAGCCCGATCTGCTGTTGCTGCAGGAAATCAAATGCGAGGAACACCAGTTCCCGGCGATGAAATTCGCCGAACTCGGCTATAAATCCGCCATCTCAGGCCAGAAATCCTATAACGGCGTCGCCATCCTGCACCGGGCGGATGTGCGGATAAATCACCGCAAACTGCCCTATATGTCTGAGACCGACAGCCACGCCCGCTACATCGAAGCGCATCTCGATGGCGTGACCGTCGGCAATTTATACCTGCCCAACGGCAATTCCGGTGGCGATGCCGGTTACGCCTATAAACTGGAATGGATGGCCTCGCTGCGCGCCCACGCCGCCGCAATGCTCGAGGCCGACCAGGATTTTATCCTCGCCGGCGACTATAACGTCTGCCCGACCGATGCCGACTATGCTCCCGGCGCCCTGCCGAAAACCGACGCGCTGGTCCGCCCCGAAACCCGCGCATCCTTCAACGCGCTGATCTGGCTCGGCCTGACCGACGCGCTGCGGGCGCTGTACCCCAACCAAACCCTGTACAGTTTCTGGGATTACCAGGCCGGCGCCTGGGACCGCGATATCGGCCTGCGCATCGACCACGCTTTGCTATCCCCACGCATCGCCGAACGTTTGACAGGCGTCACCATCCATAAAGGCGAACGCGCCAAAACCCAGCCCTCAGACCACGTGCCAGTCAGCGTATTTCTGGATTAGCTAAGTGAAGCGGTTCTTTTTTGAAAAAAAGAACCAAAAAACTTCTATTATGCGGGGTATGGGCATTGTAGCGCTCAACGCCCCAGGTCAGATTCAAAAAAAGTTTTTTGCTTCTTTCTTTCAAAAAAGAAGTGCTTCTCTTCTTCAATTCTTATGCGAACAAACCCTGTCCCCGCCTGAGGATTTGGCTTCCACCATGAAGGCCTGCGCGCGCGCCATCAGCGATGCGAGGTCTTCCGCCGGCGCCAATGCGGCAACGCCGATGCTCACCGTAGCTGTAACGCGACCAGAACGGGTTTCTATGACGGTTCGCGAAATGGCGTTGCGCAGCCGCTCGGCGAGGCTATGGGCGTCTTCAAGCGCGATGGCGGGCAGGCATAGCGCGAATTCCTCGTCGCCCAACCGCCCGACCGTATCTACCCTGCGCATGTTTTCGCCAAGCCGGCCGGCGATATCGAACAGAACAGAATCCCCGGCTTCGTGGCCGTACTGGCTATTAACGTCTTTGAAACGGTCGACATCGATCCAGGCGACGCAGAGCGACGGAATATCGGCGGCATCGCCGGCCTTTTGATGGCTGGTATTTATCTCAGCCTCCAAGCTGCGAAGAAACGCCCGGCGGTTGGGGATGCCCGTCAGGACATCGCGGTCGGCAAAAAATTCCAGTTCGTCCAACCGGCGTTTATCCAAGGTGACGTCGCGTTCGATGCCAACAAAATGCGTTATTGTTCCAGCTGCGTCGCGCAGCGGTTCGATATGCATATCCAGCCAATAGGGTGCGCCGCTTTTTGAGAAGTTCAGCACTTTTTCATGCGCCGTGCGGCCTTCGGTCAGTGTCGCCCGGATGTTGTCCAACGCCATCCGGCTGGTCTCTGGCCCCTGCAGTATTCGTGGCGTCTGCCCGATCGCTTCCTCGGCGGAATAACCGGTCAGCCGGGTGAAGGCCGGATTGACATAGGTGATGACCGGACCTGGAGCGTTTAAATCCGGCGTGGTGACGATGATGACATCGTTGGCAACTTCGGCGACCTGGTAGAATGAAAGACTGCCGGCTTCGGCTTTTTGCGCCGGCAACACCAGGTTTTTCCAGATCGTGGCGTTGTTTGCCAGTACCGAGGCAATGTTGTTTGCCGCAACCGACCTGCCGAACAAATAGCCCTGCACTTCGGTATAATTTGCGCCCATCACCATCATCAGCTGCTGGGCGGTCTCAACCCCCTCCGCCAGGCAGCTGATGTTCAACCGATGGCAAAGCCCTGCAATCGTCTGCATGATTGACAAGGCAGTTTCGCCACGCCTGCCCGATTGGCCGAGGAGTGCGGTATACGACAAATCAACTTTTATTTTATCGAAGGGAAAATCAAGCAAATACCGGATCGACGAATGGCCCACATCCAGATCATCGATCGTGATACGCAAGCCGAGTTTTCGCAGCGCGTTCAGAACATGAAAACTTGTCGAATCCAGCTTGATCGCAGCAGTTTCGGTAATTTCGAGTTCCAGCCGCGCTGCCGGCAGACTGGACTGCCGCAGCGCATTTTGCACGATCACCGGCAACATGGAATCATGAAGCCGGGTGGCCGAAACATTCACCGCAACGCCGATCTCGGCAGGCCAAGTCATCGCGTCCTCGCAGGCCCGCTCCAATACCCATTGGCCAATATCGCCGATGATGCCGTTTTCTTCGGCCAGCCGAATGAACTCACTGGCCGGAATCTCGCCTTTGGTTTCATGCCGCCAGCGCAGCAAAGCCTCAAACCTTACGACTTTCCTCGACGTCAGGTTGATCTGCGGCTGATATTCGACCCTGAGGCGCCGCGCCGCCCAATCCTCGCTGAATAATTCCCACAGCGCCTCATCCGTGAGGCCGGCAAACCCAAGCTGTTCCGTTGAATTTCCGGCGCGTTCTGGAGGCATATCCCTATTCCCGACCTCGGCAGCGACACAGAAAATACTGGGCGTCGTGACAATTTAAAAAAGATGTTGCGCCCGAACGGTACCCCGTCCACTCACGTTTAGGTGATTGGATTATTACTTAGCGACCGAATTTATGAACAGCAAGCAAAAATCGGTTGCGCAAACGCCAGTTGCGGCGGCAACGCGATTTCGCAAACTCTTATTTCTATCTACAAGTTATACAATCTAACGCCCACGGAACAAAGCAGAAAGATTTTAATTAAGCCAGGGATCAGCTTTCGTATTGCACAAGCACCTTGGCCGATTGTTCGGGATGCGTGGCCATATCGAAGGCCGTCAGGACATCTTCGCCTTTGAAACGATGACTGATCATCGGCTCAAGGTCGATCGGGCTGCTGGTCAGCGCTTCCAGCACTTCGCCAAGTTCGGTTGGATAACCCAGGACGCCCGTAAGCGTGATCTCTTTGCCGATAAGGGCCGCGGGGTGGATTTCAATCGTCTTCTTCTGCAATGAGGCCACGCAGATGACAGCGCCTGGCCGGCAAAAACCGACAATGTCCGGGATAACCGGCGCGCCGGACGCTTCGATGTAATGCGTCGTCGCCGGCAGATCATACCCGTACATCGAAACCGTTCCATGCGCCTCGCTCAGCACCTTCGCAGCCGGGGTTTCCTTGGGGTCAAACGCCGCGCTGGCGCCAAGTTTCAATGCCCGCTCGCGCCGGAAGCCCGAAAGGTCGAACATGATGATACTGTCGATCCCCCGGCGTTTGAGCGCGATCAGCGAGGCCAGGCCGATCGGTCCGGCGCCGTAAATTGCAACCGTGTCGCCGGGCTTCGCACCCAGGCGGTTGACCGCATGGGCGCCCACGGCCAGCGGCTCAATCAAGGCGCCCTCATCGAAGGACATGGCATCCGGCAAGGGCAGCAGCGAACCCGGCTTGCCGGCCACGTCGCGCACCAGGAGTTTCTCGCCGAACCCGCCTTCCGGCGCGCCGTTGCCGATCATATTGACCAGCGGGTTGAGGATGACCCGGTCGCCCACCTTGACCGATGTTACTTCCGGCCCGGCCTGCTCCACCGTCCCCGACAGCTCATGGCCCAGCGGAAACGGGTTTGGGGAGGCCACGCCCGGACCGCCAACCGAGATAAAGCCCAGATCGCTGCCACAGATTCCAACCGAGGCGATGCGCAGCACCACGTCGCGGGGACCGGCGGTGGGCGCCTCAACCTCATTCACGCGCAGATCGTAAGAACCATGAACGAAAGCAACTTTCATCTCGATTATCCTTCCCGGGAATTGTTTAGATGATACTATCCCGGCCGCTTTCCATTTGAAAGTGCGCCGGAGGAGGCACCATCCGGCCTTTATCCCGCCAACTTGCTGCGCTACAGCCTATCCATGAACGAGCTTCTTAAAAACTCTCTGCGTTCCGGCCCGGACGGCCGGGGCCGTTTTGGCGAATTCGGCGGCCGCTTCGTCGCCGAAACCCTGATGCCGCTGATCCTGGAGCTGGAAACTGCCTATGAGGCAGCCAAGGCCGATCCGAGCTTTCAAAGCGAAATCGATTATTATCTGAAGCATTATGTCGGCCGGCCCAGCGCATTATGGTTTGCCGAGCGACTGACGAAATCGCTCGGCGGCGCCAAAATCTACTTCAAGCGCGATGAGCTGAACCATACCGGCGCCCATAAAATCAACAACTGCATCGGCCAGATTCTGCTCGCCCGGCGCATGGGCAAAACCCGCATCATCGCCGAGACCGGCGCCGGCCAGCATGGCGTTGCCACCGCCACGGTCTGCGCGCTGTTTGGCCTGCCCTGCACCATCTATATGGGCGCGGTCGATGTCGAGCGGCAAAAGCCCAATGTATTCCGCATGAAGCTGCTGGGCGCCGAGGTGGTGCCGGTGAAATCCGGCGCCGCGACGCTGAAGGACGCGATGAACGATGCCATGCGCGATTGGGTCGCCAATGTGCGGGACACGTTCTACATCATCGGCACCGCCGCCGGCCCGCACCCCTACCCGGCCATGGTGCGTGATTTCCAATGCGTCATCGGCAACGAAGCCAGGGCCCAGTTGCATGAGGCCGAAGGCCGGCTGCCGGATGTCGCGGTTGCCGCCATCGGCGGCGGCTCCAACGCCATCGGCCTGTTCCACCCCTTCCTCGATGACGCCGCGGTCCAGCTGATCGGCGTTGAAGCTGCCGGCCACGGGCTGGATTCCGGCGCCACCGCCGCCTCGCTCTCGCGCGGCCGTCCCGGCGTGCTGCACGGCAACCGCACCTATCTGCTGCAAAACGACGACGGCCAGATCCTGGAAGCGCACTCCATCTCCGCCGGTCTCGACTACCCCGGCATCGGTCCGGAGCATTCCTGGCTGCATGATATCGGCCGCGTGGAATATGTTGCGATAACAGACAATGAGGCGCTTGAAGCCTTCCAGCTTTGCACCCGCACCGAAGGCATCATCCCGGCGCTGGAACCCGCGCACGCACTCGCTTATGTCGCCAAACTCGCGCCGACGCTGGACGCGGATAAAATCATCCTGATGAACCTCTGCGGCCGCGGCGATAAGGACATTTTCACCGTCGCCGAGCATCTGGGTGTAAATTTATGAGCCGTATCGCAGCTGTATTCGCCAACCTCCGCGCCGAAGGCCGCGCCGCGCTGATCCCCTTCGTCGAAGCTTATGATCCCAACCGCGCCACCACCATCGAACTGCTCACCGGCATGGCAACGCATGGCGCCGATATCATCGAAATCGGCGTCCCCTTCACCGACCCCATGGCAGACGGTCCTACCATCCAGGCCGCCGGCCGCCGCGCGCTCGACGCCGGCGCCAGCCTGCACGGCGTGCTCGATATCGTCCGCGAATTCCGCTCGGCAAATAATCACACGCCGCTGGTGCTGATGGGCTACCTCAACCCCATCCTCTCCTACGGCGTCGACGCCTTCACGCAGGACGCCGCGGCGGCCGGCGTCGACGGCCTCATCGTCGTCGACCTGCCGACCGAGGAATGCGACCTGCTGCTGCCCGCCGCGACGTTGAACGAACTCGACGTGATCCGCCTCATCGCGCCCACCACCTCCGATGAGCGCCTGCCGAAAGTCCTCGAAGGCTCCTCAGGCTTTGTCTACTATGTCAGCATCACGGGCATCACCGGCACCCGCACCGCATCCGCCGCCGACCTGGCGCGCGACATTCCCCGCATCCGCCGCGCCACATCCCTGCCGATTGCGGTGGGCTTCGGCGTACGCACCCCCGAACACGCCGCCACCATCGCAGGATTCGCGGACGCCGCCATCGTCGCCTCGGCGCTGATCGAGAAGCTCTGCGCCACCAATGTCGCAACCGTGCTGGAAGACGTAGCCGCGCTAGCGGCAGGGCTAAGGACGGCGGTAAAAATCCCAGCTTAAGGCAAGCAGTTCTTTTTTGAAAAAAAGAACCAAAAAACTTCTATTAATCTGGACCACGGGCCGAGACTGCTGAGACGGCGACCCATCAACTTCGTCATTGCGAGCGAAGCGTGGCAAGCCATCTTTTTGCGCCGGCCTCAGCAAAGATGGATTGCCGGGATGGCTCCGCTGCGCTGCGCTCCAATGACGGCAATTTATCTTCATTTGTTAAGAAGACGTCCTTAATTATTCCCAGCCAAATACCCGCGCTTCTTTTCCACCACAGTGCCGAAAATATGATCCCATAGGCTGCTGGTGACGCCGAAATTACCGTTTTTGCCGACGAAATGATGCAGCGCGTGAAGGCGCTTCCAGGCGTAGAAAATGCCTTCGTTGCTGACATTCCATTGGTGCAGGCTGTAATGGGCAAAGCTGTAAACCAGGTAGCCGAAGGTGACGCCGAAGCCGAACATCAGCCCCAGGCCAACATGCAATACCAGGACTGCGGGAATGTAGATGCCGAAAACCAGGATCAGCGACGTGAGCCAGGTCGGCGTGCCGATTTCCGCTTTAGGCGCCGCGTGATGGGCTTCGTGGTCAGCCGAGAAAGCCAGGCCGGCATGCAGGACGAAGCGGTGGATAGCGTATTCTAGAAATGTCCAGAAGAAGATGCCGCTGAATACCGCCGTTGCGGAGTCGAGCGGGCGGATGCTACCGCCAAAGCGATGCGCGGCAACGACCAGACAGGGCAATACAATCGGGAAGACGATAAAGTCCAAATAATAGCCGAAATTGCGCATAGACCCCCGCATTTTCCTTGGTTTTAATCCAGTTAAGTTTTGAGCCGCAAGCGTTTGGTAACAAAAACGTAATACGTCATCTCACAACTTAGGGATTCTCGCCAGACCCATTGTTTAACCACCGTTTTATACGGCGCCAGGCCTGGCCCTATTCAAGGCCGTGGGAGAGAAAAGGCGGATTCTCAAACCCGGGCTTGCCGTACAACAGGGTTTGTCCATCCAAGGTCCGGGTGCTGCCGCCAGCGGCTTGCAGGACCGCCTGGGGGGCTGCGGTGTCCCATTCCATGGTCCGGCCCAGCCGCGGGTAGAAATCGGCCAGGCCTTCGGCCAGCTTACAGAATTTCAGCGCCGAGCCGATATTGATGAGCGAGGCGATTTTGTATCTGGCGAGGAATTCGGCGAGTGCCGGGTCGTGCTGGTAATGCCGGGAAGCCATGACGGTCAGCCCCTCGGGCGGTGTCCGGCGGGCGGAGATCGGCATAATGCCGGCGGGTGATTGCTTCCAGGCGCCGACGCCGACGATACCGTAATGAACCTCATGCATGAGCGGATTGGCAACTGCGCCCAGCACCGCCCGGCGGTTGCGCACCAGGCCGATATTGACCGCGAATTCCGCCCGCCCGGCGGCGAATTCCCTGGTGCCGTCCAGCGGGTCCACCAGCCAGTATTCGGCGCCGGGATCTGTGATTTTGCCTGCCGCCACTTCCTCCTCGGCGATCACCGGAATATCGGTAGCTGCCCGCAGGCCCTCGACGATGATCTTCTCGGCGCGCCGATCGGCCAAAGTTACGGGAGAGGCATCGCTTTTCTCATCCACGGTAAAGCCGGCGGCGCGGATAGCGAGGATTTCAGTGGCGGCAGCCGTGGAGAGCTGGACCGCGAGCTGCACCAGATCGTTGTCGTCCATGCGTTGGTTCATTGGATCAGGCTGTTAAGCCGTGCTGTACCCCTCGCCAAGATCAATGACGCTGTTATGGTAACCTTAACCACAATATTCTGGAGTGATTGATGCTGGATATCGCGTTTGCCAAGGCAGCCTTGCCCAAAACCGGCGTTGCCGTCCTGCCTCTGGTCGAAGGTGCGGCGCTAGCAGGCCAGGGCGCGGCGCTCGACAAGCTGCTGTCCGGCGGGTTGACCGCGGCGCTGAAGGCGGCCGAGTTCACCGGCAAAAAGGGCCAGTCTGTTACGCTTTATGGGCCGGCCGGGCTGAAACGGGTATTGGTGCTCGGTCTCGGCAAGATCGAGGAGCTGACCGTCCGCAAGGCCGAGGAGTTCGGCGGCACCGCCCAGACAATGCTGACCAAGGAGGCCACGGCCTCCATTCTGGCCGATGCACTGAGCGAGAAACTGGCTGCCCACATGGCGCTCGGCGCCCGGCTGCGGGGCTACCGGTTCGACAAATACCGCACGACCCAGAAGGATGACGAGAAGACGAAACTCGCCGGCCTGAAATTCCTGGTAGCCGAGCCGGCCAAGGCCAGCGCATTCTATACGCCGCTGGCAGCCGTCGCCGAGGGCGTCGAGCTCACCCGCAACCTCGTCACCGAGCCCGCGAACGTGTTGTATCCGGAAGAATTCGCGGACCGCACGGAGGCGTTAAAAAAGCTCGGCGTGAAAGTGGAGATTTTCAACAAAAAGGACCTGGAAAAACTCGGCTTCGGCTCGCTCTTGAGCGTCGGTCTCGGCACCGCGCGAGAATCGCGCATGGTGGTGATGCAGTGGCTTGGCGTCTCCGGCTTCAAGGACGACAAGAAGGGCAAAAAATCGAAGGACCCGGTGGCGCCGATCGCCTTTATCGGCAAGGGCGTCACGTTTGACACCGGTGGCATTTCGATAAAGCCAGCCGCCGGCATGGAAGATATGAAATGGGACATGGCCGGCGCCGGCGCCGTCACCGGGCTGATGGCGGCATTGGCCGGGCGCAAGGCCAAGGTGGATGCGGTCGGGTTGATCGGGCTGGTCGAGAACATGCCGTCCGGCACCGCCACGCGGCCGGGCGACGTGGTGACCTCCTATTCAGGCCAGACCATTGAAATATTGAATACGGATGCGGAAGGACGTTTGGTGTTGGCCGACGTGCTGTATTACGCGCAGGAACGGTTCTCGCCAAAATACATGGTGGATATGGCAACGCTCACCGGCGCGATCATCATGAGCCTCGGCCAGGAATATGCCGGCCTGTTCAGCAACGACGATGAACTGGCCGAAAAACTGATCGCCGCCGGCAAAACCACCGACGAGAAATTATGGCGGATGCCGCTGGTGCCGATGGGGGAGAGCTACGACAAGAGCATCAACTCGCCGATCGCCGATGTGCAGAACATCAGCAGCGGCAAGGGCGGCGGCTCGATCACCGCGGCGCAGTTTCTGCAGCGTTTTGTGAACGGCAAGCCCTGGGCCCATCTGGACATTGCCGGCATGGCCTGGACTGGCAAAGACGGACCGACAACGCCAAAGGGCGCCACCGCTTACGGCGTGCGTCTGCTGAACCAATGGGTGGCCGATAATTTCGAAGGCTGAAAAGAAAGAACTTCTTTTTTGAAAAAAAGAAGCAAAAAACTTTTGTTATGCTGGGCCGGCGGCTGTGGCTGGGACTGAACCCTGGCGTAGCGTTTTGGCTCGGTTTGAATTTCTGATGCTGGCCGGAAGCGACCCGTCCGCTCTGGAGCCGGCACTGAAAGTAAGCGGACATATAGCAAATAGCACTGGCTTTGACCTACCAAACCCGTCATGGGACTGACGAGATTTGGTGTAAGAATTCAGCCCGTAAAATTCAGGCATTTTCGCTTTTCGAGGTATTTGATACAAATTCCACGAGAATTGTATCAGAATCTTGCATTGTTAGCTAGGTGGCACATTTATGACAGTCAAAGCTGCTGCTAATCGACCGATACAACCGTCATCGGTTCTGCCTCGGCTTTTTAAAGAGTAGCCACAGAGCACTGCCGAAACTTGGCGGCGCTGGTTTGTAAATCTAACCTCGTGTTCCACCCATTTTTGATACAGAATACCTAATTTTGTAACAACAACCGTCGGCCATTTTTTGCTTAAGGGGTTCTGAGTATCAAATGGCTCTTATTGGCGCTTCGAACAAACTAGCCGCGGAAGCTAATTCATCCCTCGAGAATGAAATCTTTAATTTCATCTGCGTCAGGATATACAAGGAGTTTTGTGGCGTCTTCCTTTAAAAATTCCAACTCGTACAATCTACCTTCCCTCACGTGCAGCAATATATGAATTTTAACTCCGTCGGTGTCGGGAAAAACTGCTTCAACTGGAACAAGATGTATTGGGGGCATTGGAGCGGATGGGACGGATGAGAAGTCCTCAAACCGTAGAATGCTGCCGTCGGAATTAACATTCCGGACTTTCGCTATAGTCGCCTGGGTTCGCAAATTGGTCACGTCAAACGCGCATTGATCCAGGAGCTTTTGCAAAAGTCTTTGCTCGTGAATTTCTAATGGCCTATTCATTTTTGCGCTCGCCAGTCAGAGAAGCAGTTTCATCAATAATTGCCTGCATCTAATACACTATATCCAATTCTGTATCGCTTTCAGCTTGAAATCCAGTCCCACCTCCTGATGGCGTCTAGAACCAATCAAATTTATTGACGATCGGACTGTCGCAGGCATTATAGTTGTCACGGGAGCGAGGCATTGATTGACGATTGAACAGAGTTCCGTGATCGATTTCATTACCGTCGATGAGGCCTCCGGCGAGGTCTGGTTGACAATAAGCGATCATCTTCCTTGGACTGAAAGCACGCATCTCCCGCTACTTCAAGACAAACTCAACGCATACCTTCGGTTTATAGAAAGCGGCGAGTTGTTAAAAAAAACGCCGCAGGTCGCTGGGCATCCAGTCATCATAAACCTAGTCTGCAAATTCAAACCAAGTGAGCAAGGCGAGCTCTTTTTGCGCAAAGCAACGACCACGATCCAAAAAGCAGGCTTCGACCTGCGCGTCGAGCTCAAACTGCCGAACTGATTATGCGCGAGTTTGCTTGTGCTTCGGAGGTGGGAAACGCAGAGGGGTAACTGCCTCGTCAAGTCCGAGCTCATATGCTCTAATCGGGACCACAAAATTATCAGGATAGACACGATCAGGCCAGTTTCCCCAGACGACCTTAGCCGTAAACGTGCGGCCTCGACACTTAACCTCTATTAAATCACCGACAACGGGGGCAGGACCGTCGAACCGGTTTTCGTCTTCCCGAAGCTCCAGCTCGGTGACTACTTCACCGGATTTCAGCGCGATTCGTTTAACCCAATAGGCCATGCTGCAGTATAATCCTGACCTCTCGCAGTTTCAATTACCGTGACGAATCGTACAGATATAGCAGAGACTGCCGGATTTCTGTTACACTATATCCAATTCCGTATCAGACTCCGACCAAAATCCGCCCCCCGGCGCAGGTGAGTTAAGCCATAGGTACAAGTTCAAGGCGCGCTGGTTGTCACGGCGCAATGACAAGCTGGCCGGACTTTACCTTGCGGTCATAAGGCTGGACATGAATTTCAACCGTGCGTCCGAGCGCATTGAGCCACGCGGCGAGCTTGTCAATTGTGATGCTCTCCATGCGTCCCCGAAGAACTTTGGAAAGTGTTGGCTGATCTGTTCCGCAAAGCTGCGCCGCCTCTTGCTGCGTCAACGCGCGCTCCCTGATCGTCTCGCTGATCGTTGTGATGAGCCTGCTTTTCACAGTCAGGTCAGCCGTGGCAGCCGGGCTAAACCCGAGGTCGAAAAAAACATTGCCACTGCTTTTTTCATGAGAAATATCCTTCATATCAATTCTCCGCATCCAGAGCTTGCGCCCGTTTGAATCTCAACTCGATCAATTCCGCTTCCGGTTTTGGCAACCTAATGCCGGACTTCGACTTCTTCATGAAGGCATGAAGTACATACACCGCCTTGCGCAACGCGACGACATACATAACGCGGTAGGCGTTGCCGTCGAACCGCTCTCGCAACTCAAACACGCCGCCGCCGAACTGCGGCAGAGGTTTGGTATCCTGCGGTGTCCTGCCCTCCTGCACCTCACTTAATCGATGGCCGAAAGAAGCCTTTACCGGATCGGGCATCGCTGAAATATCGTCTTTGCTGCTTGCGACCCATACGACCGGCTTTGGCAACAAAGTAGACGAAACCTCGCTCAGCGGTTCCCGTGGCGGTCTTTAGTGTTCTCAGCCATCGGAATAAATATGGAAAAATTTCCATAGTTTGTCAAGCGAGCGTAAGGTGGGGTGCCCTTTGCACCCCACCATTTTTTTGCTGGCCCGTGGGCTATGACAACGCCCATGACCCGGCATAACAAAAGTTTTTTGGTTCTTTTTTTCAAAAAAGAACTTTGCCTTGCCTCAGCATAAAGGCGCCAGGGATATCCCCTTCCCCGCCCCGGCAATCGTTGCGATTTTGCCGCCTTCGCTGGCGGTCAGCATCACCATGTCGCCGGCCGCCAGCAAATCCGCGGCATCGGCGAAATAGCCCTTGGTGATGGCGCGGGCCAGCGGGTCGGTGCCGGATTTGTAATGCCACAGAGTGAAGCCATTGGCGTAAGCAAGGACGGAGAGGTTGCGAAGAGAAAAGGCCATGTCGAAGGGTTCCTTGGTTTGAGGATTATCGAAAGACGGATAAGGCGCGCGGCTCAAAAATCGGGCCGGCCCGTTCGGGGCCGGCCCGTAAGTTGCGCTTAGGGGGGTGGAAAATCATCCGGCCGCTTCCAGGGCGAAACATTGCCTGAAACTCCCGGACGGCGAGCGAAAACCGCGCTCGTCGGTATTGGCAATCTATTTAAGGTTGTGTAGTGAGTCAAGAACAATTCCTAAAGATTGAATTTCTACAGAACATAACAAGAACATCATAATCACGTTCAGAACGGTTTGACAACAGAAAACGGACAAAATTCCTAATTTTTCTGGTCCGGCACCGCAAATTTGTGCAAGCTGCTGATATTACGGTAAAGGTTCTCCGATGCGGCATGACGATGTTTGGCGGGCAATCGACACTCTGGCGGCGGAGCACGGGCTTTCCCCCTCCGGGCTCGCCCGCAAGGCCGGACTGGACCCCACCAGCTTCAATATGTCGAAACGCGGAACCGCCGATGGCCGCAACCGCTGGCCGTCAACCGAGAGCCTGTCGAAAGTATTGAACGCCACCGGCGCCGGCCTGGCGGATTTCACCGCGCTGGTGATGGGCGCCCGCGCCATGCCGGAACTGCGCTCTCGCTCGCGCACCAAAATCCCCCTGATCGGCCTGGCCCAGGCCGGCAGCTCCGGATTTTTCGACGATGGCGGCTATCCTGCCGGCGCCGGCTGGGACGAGGTGGAGCTACCGCAGACCGGCGATGCCCATGCTTACGCCCTCACAATTTCCGGCGATTCGATGGAACCGGTCTACCGCGCCGGCGACAGCATCATCGTCTCCCCCGCCGCCCCGGTCCGCGTGGGCGACCGCGTCGTGGCCCGCTCAACCGACGGCGCGGTGATGGCCAAGCTGCTGACCCGCCGAACGGCAACCCGCATTGAGCTCAGCAGCTTGAACCCGGACTACCCCAATGCCAGCTTTCCGGTTGGCAGCCTCATCTGGATCCATCGGATCATCTGGGCGAGCCAGTAATCAGGATGCCGGGAACTGGGTCGGAAATTCCAGCTTCGCCGGATCGTAGCCCAAAGCGCGCAGGCGGGCGGTCAACATGCCGACAAGCGCCACATCGGGCCGCGCGGAGCGCGTGAAGACCGAGACATTGGTGAACGCCGGGTTGGCGACAATGAACCATTGGTAGTCTGTCCTCGCCGTGACGATCCTCATGACCCTCGTCATGCTGGCTGCCTGGATTACGCAGCGGGCCTTGCAAAATGGCGGCTGGACCGACGTGTTCTGGACCTATGGCACCGGCCTTGCCTGCGCAGCCGCGGCGCTAATGGGCGCAGGCCGGCGTTTCATGGCGGCATTTCATGGTGGCAGCCATGGTTGCGGCATGGGCAATCAGGCTCGGCACCTATGTCGCAATCCGGGTGGCAAAAAGCCCTGAGGATGTGCGCTACGCCACGATGCGGGAGCGCTTTGGCGCCGGCTTCCAGCGTTGGATGTTCTTCCTGCTGATCCTGCAGGGGCCGGTGACGCTTCGCAACCGGTGTGCCGCCGCTGGAAGCCGCCATGCTCCGCCGCAAAGGCGAAGCCTACGTGCGTTACCAGCAGCGCGTGGGCGTGTTATTGCCGCGGCTGCGCATGCGTAAAATCCGGCCCTAAGACTCCAGCATTCTGCGGAGCAACTCCACGTCTTCCGCGAACGCAGCATCCGTGGTCATCAGCGCGGTGACACGGGCGACCGCGTGCATGACGGTGGTGTGGTCGCGGTCGCCGAAATGGCGGCCGATATCGGGCAGGCTTTTGCTGGTCAGTTGCTTGGCGAGATACATAGCAACCTGGCGCGGTCGCGCGATGTTGCGCGAACGCCGCGCCGAGGACATCTCCGCGATGCGAATGTTCCAATGCTCGGCGACGCGTTTCTGGATTTCCTGGATGGTGATCCGGCGGTCGAACGCGCGCAGCACATCGTGCAGTACTTCATGCGCAGTCTCCAGCGTCACCTGGCGGTCGAACAGGTTTGCATGCGCGACCAGCCGGTTCAGCGCGCCCTCCAGCTCACGGATGTTGGAGGTGATTTTATGCGCCAGAAATTCCATCACTTTCGCCGGCACTTCAACACCGGCGCGATTGGCCTTCGCCTCCAGAATCGAGATGCGGAGCTCGTACGTGGTCGCGTGCAGGTCGGCGACCATGCCGCAACCAAGCCGCGTGCGCAGGCGGTCTTCCAGCCCGGAAAGATCGGATGGCGACTTGTCAGCAGAAATAACAATCTGCTTGCCGGCGTCGACCAGCGCGTTGAAGGTATGAAAAAACTCTTCCTGGGTGTTGTCCTTGCCGATCAGGAATTGCAGATCGTCGATCATCAGCACGTCGACGCTGCGCAGTTCGTTTTTGAACTCCAGTGTCGATTGATTTCTCAATGCGTTAATGAAACGATACATGAATTTTTCGGCCGACATATAAGCCACGGTCACGGCCTTGTTGCCACGCGACCGCGACGACAACTCCCAGGCGATGGCATGCATCAGATGGGTTTTACCAAGCCCGACGCCGCCATACAGAAACAACGGATTAAAACCCTGGATCGCCGGCGATTCCGCCACGCGCCTGGCGCAGGCATAGGCAAACTCGTTGGGTTTACCTACAACAAATGTATCGAAGGTAAATCGTTGGTCGAGCGGGGGCGGTAGATCGGCGCGTTGTTCGGTGCGCGGCGCGCGTGATTCTAGCGAAAATTCTGCACGGCCATTAAGCGACGGCGCCGCGTGGCCGTTGGCTGCTGGCATGACCGGCTCGGCCAGATTCGGCGCGGTTCCGCGCGAGGGTTGCGCACGAATTTCCACGCCGCGGATCGCCGGGTTTTCCGCCTGCCAGATAGCGACGATCAACGCGCCGTATTCCTTGCTCACCCAGTCCCGCAGAAAGCGCGTCGGCAGCATCAGCAGTAGCTCGTCGCCGTTCAGGCCGCCGAGTGCGACCTGCTTCAACCAGGTGCGATACTCAACGTCGCCGACTTCCTGCTGCAGTTTGGCGCGAACGGATGCCCATTGATTGGCAAGATTTCCGTCATGCGCAGAGTCGCTTATGGAACGGGTCATGGCTTCGTTTTCCCGTGCAGAATTGACTCCAAAATTCATTCCCAGCGCCACTCCAGCCCACCCACATCCAAGTTTATCAAGCCCTTTTCCCCTTCACGCAGATCTAGAAAAGTGGATCGCATTAACGGGGTCAGGATGATTTCCAGATGAATATTGTAAGCTGTCGTCTTTAAGTCAGGATGACCTGCGGGTGCAAGCATTCAATTTCTGCGACTCCATCAGCAAGCCACTGACGCGGATGGAATAAGCAGTAAATTCAGACGGATTCGGTGCGCCTAATTTATTCGTGAGGGTCAATGTTAGCCGGATGCGGCTGGCCTGGACCAGGGATACGGGGGTCAATATTAACGTTCAAATCCAGGTGCAACCCAAAATTAAAAATGGCGCTGACTTGTCCCATGATCTGGAACGTCAGCGCCATTACTATCATTCAATATTGGTATCGTTCCGGGCGCGAAGCCCGGCGGAAGCTCAGGCGGCCTGAACGGCCTTAACGCGGGCGGAGAGGCGTGAAAGCTTACGTGACACGGCGTTAGCCTTGAGCACGCCTTTGGTCACGGCGCGCTGCAGCTCCGGCTGACCGGCGATGAAGGCGGCCTGCGCCGCGGCCTTGTCGCCGCTCGCCACGGCCTCTTCGATTTTGCGAATGGCGCCATGAACGCGCGACTTGCGCGCCTTGTTGCGCGCCGTGCGCTTAACTGTCTGCCGGATGCGCTTCTGCGCTGATGCAATATTCGCCATAGGGTTCCGCCGAAAAAGTCGCTGATGAAAGGAGGGCGCGGTCTAGACGCGCCCGCAGGCGCCGTCAAGGCTAGGCTCAGTATAGCTGCCTACCGTTGCGTGAGCGGACAATAGAACGAAGCCCGGCCGGTTTGCACGAGCCGCCTGATACCGGCGCAGCCGGGCGCGCCGGGACAGCGCTCACAGGGCTGGCCTGTCCGGTCATAGACCTTCCAGGCGTGCTGAAAATAGCCAAGTTCGCCGCTGGGCTGCACATAATCCCGCAGGGAGGAACCGCCGGCGGCGATCGCCTCGGTCAGGGTCGCCTTAATGGCCGGGACCAGCCGCTCAACCCGGGCGGACCCAAGCGTGCGGGCCTGCCGGCGGGGGCTGATTTTGGCACGGAACAAGGCCTCGCTGGCATAGATATTGCCGATCCCGGCGACGATCCGCTGGTCCAGTAGGACCGATTTGATCGGGCTGGACTTGGCCGCCAGGGCCGCCAGCAGCACCGGGCCGGAGAAATGGTTGCTGAGCGGTTCCGGTCCCATGCCGGCGATGAGCTTGTGGCGCTCCTCGTCCGCGGTTGCGATCAGGTCCAGGGCGCCGAATCGCCGTGGATCGACAAAACCGACCCGGCCGCCGTCATCGGTCTCCAGGGTCAGATGTTCATGCAAGGCGAACGCCGCGCCGATGACCATACGGCCCGACATGCCGAGATGGACCAGCATCGAGATGCCGGAGTTGAGCCGCATAAAGAAATATTTGCCGCGGCGGCGAAAGCCGAGGACCGTAGCGCCGGTGAGGACTTCCGGCAGCGCCGGCGGGATAGCCCAGCGCAGATCGGGCCGATGGAGTGTGGCGCGCGTGATGACGCGGCGGGTTAGATGCCCGTCGAGGCCGCGCATCACAGTTTCAACTTCGGGGAGTTCCGGCATTGGCAATCCAGGCTATAGAAGGTTCATGAACAGCGGCAACCCCTCCAGCGGCGCGGATGAGAGCGTCGATTTCGGCTTCCAGACCGTCGAGCGGGAGCAGAAACGCCGGTTGGTGCGCGACGTGTTCGACAGCGTCGCCGGCAAATACGATGTGATGAACGATCTGATGTCGCTGGGCGTGCACCGGCTTTGGAAGCGCGATTTCATCGAGGCCTTGGGGCCGCTGCCCAACCGCAGTTTGCTGGATCTGGCGGGCGGCACCGGGGACATCAGCGCCGGCTGGCTGCAGCGCGGCGGCGGTCCGGTGATTTTATCCGATATCAATTTCTCGATGCTGAGCGTCGGACGCGACCGGATGATCACCGCCGGGCAGATCGCCGATGTGGCGCTGCTGGTGACGGATGCGGAGGCGCTGCCTTTGCCCGATGGCGCCGTCGATCGTGTGTCGATCGCCTTTGGCCTGCGCAACTGCACGAACAAGGACCGCGTGCTGGCCGAGGCGCGGCGGGTGCTGCGGCCGGGCGGCAAATTCCTCTGCCTGGAATTCTCCAAGCTGCAAGTCTCCGCCTTCGAGAAACTCTATGACGCCTGGTCCTTCAAGGCGATGCCGCGGATCGGCCAGATGGTGGCGAAGGATGAGGCGAGCTATCAATATCTTGCCGAGAGCATCCGCATGTTTCCGGACCAGGAGGCGCTGGCGGCCATGATGCGGGCGGCTGGGCTGGAGAAGGTAACGGTACGCAATCTGTCCGGAGGCATCGCCGCCATTCACCAGGGCTGGCGGCTGTGAGCCGTTATTTGAGCGGGCGATTCACGTGTGAGGTGGGAACGTGAACGGCTCTACCTCACACGATCGCAGGCTTAGCGCCAAACGCGTTCTATTGATCGTCTCGGGCGGTATCGCCGCGTATAAGGCCCTGGAACTGATCCGGCTGCTGAGCAAAGCCGGCTGCGGCGTCACCTGTGTGCTGACGAAAGCCGGCGCCGAATTCGTCACGCCGCTATCGCTGCAGGCGCTCTCGGGGCAAAAAGTCTACACCGACCTGTTTTCGCTGACCGATGAGAGCGAGATGGGACATATCGAATTGTCGCGCGCCGCCGATCTGGTGGTGGTGGCGCCGGCCAGCGCCGATATCCTGGCGAAGATGACCGCCGGGCTCGCCAGTGACCTTGCGACCACCTTGCTGCTGGCGACCGACAAACGCGTGCTGGTGGCGCCCGCCATGAATCTGCGCATGTGGCAGCATGCCGCCACCCAGGCGAACCTGGCCAGTTTGCAGGCGCGCGGCGTGCTGATCGTGCAGCCGGATGAAGGCCCGATGGCCTGCGGCGAATTCGGCCCCGGCCGGCTGGCCGAACCGCCGGTGATCCTGGCCGCAATTGCCCAGGCGCTCGGCGCCGGAGGGCCGCTTGCGGGCTCGCATGCCATCGTCACCAGCGGCCCCACCCATGAGCCGATCGACCCGGTGCGCTATCTCGGCAATCGCAGCTCCGGCAAACAAGGGCACGCGATCGCCCTGGCGCTCGCCACTCTGGGCGCGAAAGTAACCCTGGTGACCGGCCCGGTCGCGATCCCGGACCCGCTGAGCGTTGCCGCCGTGCATGTGGAGACGGCGGCGGAAATGCTGGCGGCGGTCGAGGCGGCATTGCCCGCCGATATAGCGGTCTGCGCGGCGGCGGTGGCGGATTGGCGCGCCGAGGCGCAAGCGCCGCATAAAATAAAGAAAACCGGCAAAGGCCCCCCTGCCCTGCAGCTGACTGAAAACCCGGATATTCTACGCCGCCTCTCCGCGCCCGGCCCCCTGCGGCCAAAGCTGGTGGTGGGGTTCGCCGCCGAGACCCAGGATCTGGAGTCCAATGCCGCTGCCAAGCTGGCGGGCAAAGGCTGCGACTGGATTGTCGCCAACAATGTCGGCGGCACCGGCATCATGGGGGGTGCCGACAACCAGGTGACATTGATAACGGCGAGCGGTGCGGAGCACTGGCCGCTGATGGATAAACAGGAACTCGCGAGGAAACTGGCGGTTCGCATTGCGGAGCAATTTAAATGAGCACTGTTGAAGTTCATATCCGCCGGCTGCCGCATGGTGCCGATCTGCCGCTGCCGAGCTACGCTTCCCTCGGCGCCGCGGGCATGGATTTGCTGGCCGCCGTGGACAAGCCGGTTCGCATCCTGCCCGCCGGCCGCGTCCTGATCCCGACCGGCATCGCCATCGCACTGCCCACCGGCTTCGAACTGCAAATCCGCCCGCGCTCGGGCCTGGCCCTGAAGAACGGGATTACCCTGCCGAACACGCCCGGCACCATCGACGAGGATTACCGCGGCGAGATCCAGGTAATCCTTCTCAACGCCAGCGAAGAGATTTTTACCGTCACCCGCGGCATGCGCATTGCCCAGGCTGTGTTGGCGCCGGTCATCCACGCCGCCTGGACCGAGGTCGAAAACCTCGACGAAACCGAGCGCGGCGCCGGAGGCTTTGGCAGCACGGGCCGTTAGAGGCTGGTGAAAACGCGACTATGCTGGTCAGCTGGCGCGGTTTTCTGCGCTTCCGGTGCTCGCGGCCTGTAGGCCGCTCCGCTCCGGTTCTCGAAAAACACGCCAGCTGACTCGGCCTAGCGCATTTTGAACCGCCTCTGTCAGTCACAAAACCGCAATATTTCGGCGGGGTGACAGGCCGCGTTGCCTAGGCTAAGGGCGGGTTGCAACTCCTCCCCGAACTTTAGGTGACCTCATGCCCAGTTTTGCAGCTCCCGCACTGGCTTCGGGCCGCCGCATGCCCAATCGCTGGGACGGCATCGCCATGCTCCTGGTCATGGGGCTGCTCATCGGCCTGGTCGATGTCGGGCGCAGCACCTTGTTCACGCCGCTGCTGAGCAGCCAAGCCACCACCATCCATCTTAACCCGGCCTATCTGCCGGCCTATGCGCTGCGCACCACCGCCCGCATGTTCGCAGCCCTCTTCGCATCGCTGTTCTTCACCTTCACCTTCGCCACCCTTGCGGCCAAAAGCCGCCGCGCCGGGCTGATCCTGATCCCCATTCTCGACATCCTGCAGTCGGTGCCGATTTTAGGATTCCTGTCCTTCACCGTCGTGTTCTTCCTGAATCTTTTTCCCGGCCGGGTTTTTGGCGCCGAGCTCGCCTGTATCTTCGCCATCTTCACCAGCCAGGCCTGGAACATGGCGTTCAGCTTCTACCAGTCGCTGACCACGCTCCCCGCAGATCTGGTGGAAGCCTCGAAATCCTTCCGGCTCTCGGCCTGGCAGAAATTCTGGCGCCTCGACGTGCCCTTCGCCATGCCGGGCCTGGTCTGGAACACCATGCTGTCCATGTCCGGCGGCTGGTTCTTCGTGGTGGCGTCCGAGGCGATCACCGTCGGCAATACCAGCTTCGCGCTGCCCGGCATCGGCTCCTACGTGGCAATGGCGCTGGCACAGAAAAATCTGCTGGCGATTTTCTACGCCATCCTGGCGATGTTGATCGTGATCATCCTCTACGACCAGTTGCTGTTCCGCCCGCTGGTCGCCTGGTCCGGAAAGTTCCGTTTCGAGACCACCGCATCCACCGCCACGCCCGATCCCTGGATGCTGAAGCTGATCCGCCAGACCCGGGTTTTTCAGGCGATCTTCGACACGGCCGGCGAGCTCGTCGGCAACATCTTCCGTTTGCGCCTCGGCGCCGGCGCTTCCGTGCAGGTGGATGAGAACCGCAAGCCGTCGCGCGTCATCGACGCGATCTGGTACGCCATCATCGCCGCGGTCGCCTGCTACGCGCTATGGCGGATCATCGGCTTCATCTCCGGCTCCCTGCATTGGAGCGACCTTGGGCAGGCGTTGCTGATGGGCTGCTACACGATGATCCGCGTGACGGTGCTGATGACGATTGCCGCCTTAATCTGGGTGCCGATCGGTGTATGGATCGGCCTGCGCCCAAAGGCCACGCGGGTGGTGCAGCCAATCGCGCAATTCCTGGCGGCATTTCCGGCAAACCTGCTGTTCCCGCCTGTCGTCGTCGCGATCGTGTATTTCCATGTCAGCCCGAATATCTGGCTGACGCCGCTGATGCTGATCGGCACGCAATGGTACATCCTGTTCAACGTCATCGCCGGCGCCGCCGCCTTCCCGGGTGACATGCGCGAAGCGGTGGCGAATTTCCGCATTCGCGGGTTCCTGCGCTGGCGGCGGGTAATGATCCCCGGCATCCTGCCCTATTTCGTCACCGGCGCCATCACCGCCAGCGGCGGCGCCTGGAATGCTTCCATTGTCGCTGAGGTGGCGAGCTGGGGTAAAACCAATCTGCACGCGCAGGGGCTCGGCGCCTATATCGCGCAGGCGACGACCGCGGGCGACACGCCGAAAATCGTGCTCGGCGTCGCCGTGATGTCGGCTTTCGTGATCGCGACCAACCGGGTTCTCTGGCGGCCGCTATACGCCTATGCTTCGCGCCGCACGACGCTGGGTTAGATCAATATTGGCTTGGAGTGAACCGTCAGGTTCAAGCCAAACCAATGAATTGATCGCAAGATATAAGGGGAAAGAAAAATGGACCAGGTTACCAACATCGCCGCCCCGCTCGTCAGCGTTCGCAATTGCCGGCAGGCCTATCACAAGGACGCCAGCACCGATCTGATCGTCCTGGACGACGTCAACCTGACCCTGCAGGCCGGTGAGATCGTCGGCCTGCTCGGCCGCTCGGGCTCCGGCAAATCCACCTTGCTGCGCATCGTCTCCGGCCTGCTGAAGCCCACCTCCGGCGAGGTCATGTGGCGCGGCGTCCCGCTGACCGGCCCGGCCCCTGGCGTCGCCATGGTGTTCCAGAGTTTTGCGCTGTTCCCCTGGCTGACCGTGCAGGAAAATGTCGAAATCGGCCTCGAGGCGCAGGGGGTCAAAAAAGCCGAGCGCGAGGAACGTACCGAATCCGCCATCGATCTCATCGGCCTCGGCGGCTACGACACCGCCTATCCGAAGGAACTCTCCGGCGGCATGCGCCAGCGCGTGGGCCTCGCCCGCGCCCTCGTCGTGCATCCGGATCTGCTGCTGATGGATGAGCCGTTCTCGGCGCTGGACGTGCTGACCGCCGAGACGCTACGTACCGACCTCATCGACCTTTGGATGGAAAAAAAACTCCCGGTCAAATCCATCATGATGGTGACGCATAACATCGAGGAAGCGGTGCTGATGTGCGACCGCATCCTGGTGTTCTCCTCCAACCCCGGCCGCGTCGCGCAGGAACTGAAAGTCCCCTTCGCGCATCCGCGCAACCGTTTCGATCCGGCCTTCCGGCAGATGGTGGACGACATCTACGGTATCATGACACGCCGCAAGGCGCCGACCGCCCAGCCGATGACGCCGGCCACCGGGTTCGCCACCAAGCTGCACCCCATCAGCACCAACATCATGGCCGGCCTGCTGGAGACCCTCGAAGGCCCGCCCTATGACGGCCATGCCGATCTCCCGGCGCTGGCGGCGGCGTTGCAATACGAGGCCGACGAACTGCTGCCACTCGGCGAGACGCTCAGCATGCTGGGCTTCGCGCTGCTCGAGGAAGGCGATCTGCACATCACCGATGCCGGCCGCAAATTCGTCGACGCGGAGACCGAGGAGCGCAAGGAAATTTTCGCGAAAATCCTGCTCGCGCATGTTCCCCTCGCCGCCGAAATCCGCAAGGTGCTTGACGAGCGCTGGAACCACCGCGCCTCATCCGTCCGCTTCCGCGACGAGCTGGAAGACCACATGTCGCCCGAATACGCGGAGGAGACCCTGCGCACCGTCATCTCCTGGGGCCGCTATGCGGAGCTTTACGAATACGATGAGGAAGCCCAGCAATTCAGCCTTGAGGAAGACGAAGAAGACGAGGACTAAACCTGAGGAAAATCTGATGCGGCGTTTCGGATGTTTGACTGCTCTGCTCTGGCTGTTCGCAACGGTCCCGGCGCTCGCCGGCCCGGCCGATGACGGCGCGGCGGATTTCAAAGCCGGCAACGTCACTGGCGCCATTCTGGTCTGGCAGGAAGCCGGCACGCCTGGTCCAAACGGCAAGGGCGATGCCGCCTCGCAAACCGATATGGGCTGGGCCTATCAAAACGGCCGCGGTGAGCCGCAGGACGCCGCGAAAGCCGCCTACTGGTACCAGCTTGCCGCTGCCCAGGGCGATGCGGTGGCGCAGGATAGCCTTGGCGAACTCTACCAGGGCGGCCAGGGCGTGCCACAATCCAACGCCCAGGCTGAAACCTGGTATCAGCAATCCGCCGCGCAGGGGAACATCCTCGGCGAAGTCGATCTCGCCAACAGCTATTACAATGGCTGGGGGGTTTCGAAAAACCACGCCACCGCCGCCCATTGGGATAGTCTTGCGGCCGCCGCCGGCAATGCGCAGGCGCAGGATGCCCTGGGCGAGGACTACGCTGCCGGTGACGGCGAACCGCAGGACCAGGTGAAATCCATAGCGCTCTACCAGCAGAGCGCGGCGCAGGGCGACGCCAATGCCGAATTCGACCTGGGCTACGCCTATGTGCACGGGCTTGGTGTTGCAAAAGACCCTGAAAAGGCCGCTGCCAATTATCTGCTGGCGGCAAAGCGGGGCGTCGAAGTCGCGCAATATAATCTCGCAGTGATGAATTATTTCGGCCAGGGCATCCCACAGAATTACACAATAGCGGCGCAGTGGTTCGCCGCCGCCGCCGCCCAGGGCGATCCCGACGCGCAGCAATCTTTGGGCGGAATGTACCATGACGGCATGGGCGGGCTGCCGGCCGATAAAGCCCAGGCGCTGTACTGGATGTCGCTGGCCGCCGCCCAGAATGACGCCAGCGCCGAGGATACGATGGGCGAATGGGCGCAGAACGGCGACGGGCAAAAGGCGAATCTTCCGGCGGCCGTGCAATGGTTTCAGCGCTCATCGGCGCAGAACTACGCCAATGCGGATAATGACCTGGGCACGCTGTATCAGGCCGGCACCGGCGTTCCGAAGGATCTTGCCAAGGCGAATGCGCTCTACCTCGCCGGCGCTTCGCAGGGGAATGATGCGGCGCAATCCAACCTCGGCATCGATTATCTCAACGGCAAAGGCGTTAAAAAGGATCTTCCGCAGGCTTTGCACTGGCTGCAGGCAAGCGCCGCGCAAGGCTATGGCGATGCAGAGAATGCACTGGGCTTCATGTATTACGGCGGCATCGGCGTGCCGCAGAATTATCCGCTGGCACTCAAGCTGATCGGTGCGGCAGCAGCGCAAGGCAATGCGGAGGCGCAGGCCAATCTCGGCGCGCTGTATCTGGACGGCAAAGCGGTGACGCAGGATTACGGCCGATCCGCGCATTATTTTGCGCTGGCGTCGGCGCAAAACAACGCCAGCGGCGAGAACGGGCTCGGCGTGCTGACCAGGGACGGCGACGGCGTGAAGAAGGATCCCGCGCAGGCCGCGATATTATTCACCAAGGCTGCGAAGGGCGGCAGCGCGGATGCGGCCGATAGCCTCGGCAATTTGTATCTGGCAGGCAACGGGGCTCCGCACGACCCGGTGCAGGCGGCGCATTGGTTCGGCGTCTCGGCGGCGGCCGGCGATGCGCGCGGCCAGAACGATCTGGCGGTTGCGTATCAAACCGGCAGCGGCGTGCCGAAAGACCCGGCCAAGGCGGCTTCCTTGTTTCAATCCGCCGCGGCACAGGGTTTCGCACTGGCGCAAGGCTCGCTGGGACAGATCTACGCCAACGGCGCCGGCGTGAAGCAGGATGATGCCCAGGCCGCGCATTGGTATCGGCTGGCGGCCGCCCAAGGCAATAATTTCGCCATCGACAGCCTCGCCGACATGCTCGCGCAGGGCAAGGGCATTCCGAAAGACCCTGCAAAGGCGCTCACCCTTTACGAACAGAGCGCCAATGCGGGTGATGCGATCGGGGCGGATAATGCCGGCTATATTCTGGCCATGGGCACGGCTGGTAAGCCGGACCCGGCGGGTGCCGCGCATTGGTACGAAATGGCGGCGGCGCAGGGCGACGGCTGGAGCGAGGACCAGCTGGCCCAGGACTATGCGAGCGGCACCGGCGTAGCGAAGGACACCGCCAAGGCCAACGCGCTTTACCTGGCGGCGGCCAAACAAGGCAATGCCGACGCCGAAAACGAGGTTGGAATCGCCTATGAGACTGGCGCCGGGCAACCCAAGGACATTCACAAGGCCGCGGCGTTTTATCTGGCGGCGGCGAAGCAGGGCGATGCCGTGGCGGCGTCAAATCTGGGCTATGTCTATCTGAACGGAGAAAACGGTCCGGTAAACGACACGCAGGCCATGCACTGGTTTCTGCAGGCGGGCGCAAATCCCGGCGTCGGGGTGGATGACCAGCTTGGCTACGCATTCGAGCACGGCCGCGGCGTGGTAAAGAATTATGCCAAGGCGGCGCATTGGTATGGGCTGGCCGCCGCCACCGGCGACAGCTACGCCTTGGGCGAACTTGGCTGGATGTATCAGGACGGCCTGGGCGTACCGAAGGATTATGTTAAGGCGGCGGGATACAACAAAGAAGCGGCTGCCAAGGGCAATGCGACGGCCGCCAATAACCTCGGCGCGATGTATCAGAACGGCAATTATTTTACCCGCAACAATGCGCAGGCGATCGCCTGGTACGAGCAGGCGGCCGCTGCGGGCAGCGCCATGGCAGCAGGCAATCTGGCGGCTATGCATATGCGCCCGGCGGCCGCAAGCAGCACGAATTCAACACCGATTCCAATGTCGACCGTGACTGCGAACGCGACGCAGGACAGCAGCGCCTGCACCGCCGCCGGCGGCAGCGGGCCGAACGACAACTGCATGAAAAACGGCGTGATGATTGACGCATTGACCGGCGATGCGATCGATCCGGATAATCAATGCGCGGCGCATGGCGGGACGCTGGAAGACGATGTCTGCGGCAAGGACGGCTATGTAATCAATCCCGACACCGGCGACCAGGTGGAGGCAACCTCAGCCTGCGCGGCGCAAGGCGGGGTCGGCACGGATGATTATTGCGCCAAGGACGGCAATCAGATCGATCCGCAAAGCGGCGATCAGGTGACACCGTCCGATTCCGGCTATGTCGATCCCGATTCCGGCGATATTCCGCAGCCGCAGGAAAGCGAGCAGTCCGGCTACGACGATAATTCCGGCGCCGCAAGCAATTCCGACAACACCGACAATTCCAGCAGCGACGACGCGCCGCAAGGCGGCTCCTATGATGACAACAGTGGAGGCGGTTACAGCGGCGGCGGCGGGTACAGCGAAGGCGGCGGCGGCGATAGCGGCACCGGCGGCGGCGGTGGTGACGATGAGTAGCGGACCGCCTACGTAAATCTTGCTTTTTGCGCCGCACTGGCCGACACCGGGGAAAATAATCCGGGAGGCAAATAATCGGCAATGAACAGCGAACCAAAAATACTTTTTGTCTATTTCTCATTCACCCAGCAAACTCAGAAAGTCGTTGAGGTGATGAGCGATGTTCTGCGGGCGAAAGGCTGTTCCGTCAGTCAGGCGCGCATCGAATTCACCGATGAGCGCTATGCCGGGGTATTCTCGAATTTTCCGCTACGCCGTGCTTTTCTCCAGCTCATTTCGATGTTCCCGCCGCAATTGCGCCGGGCGACCGGCGAGATCCGTATCGATCACGAGATATTGGCGGGAGACTACGATCTTATTTGTTTCGGCTCGCCGACCTGGTGGCTGACCACCAACATGCCAATGCGATCCTTCCTGAAATCCGACGCGGCGGCACGCTTGCTGAAGGGACGCCGGTTCGGCGCCTTCGTGGTCTGCCGGCGGTACTGGAAAAACAATCTGGAGACGGTGAAGCGGCTGGGTATTGCAAATGGCGGCGACTACGTCGGCGGCACATATTTCACTTTCGCCGGCGGCCAGGTGGCCTCCCTATTGTCCTTCGTCAGCTATATGGGCGCCGGCATAAACAAACCCCGCTACCTCGGCCTGAAAATTCCGCCGACCAACTTAAAACCGGATTATTCCATCGGTGCCGAGGCCTTCGCAGACAGTTTAGCCGAAATCACCGCATAGCGTGCGGTGCCTTTGGGCGTTGCGCCGCGCGCTTGCTTCGCCTTCCCGATTTGGCTTGCCGGTCAGGCATCATTTCCACCTCGCTCGCGCGCGGCCAATCGGCGCCGGATTTCATCCAGGACCAGTTCATGCGCATAAGGCTTGGAAAGCCTCGGGCCCTCCTCGCACAAATCCCCTGCCTTGCTCACGGTTCGTTCTATATTCCCGGCGAGGATAACTTCGACTGCCGGATAACGCTCCCGCACCCAGGCTCTGAACACGAACCCGCTTTCATCTGGCACGTCGGCATCCAAAAGGATCGTGTCGATTCGAACCGGTGCGTTCGCTAGCAGGTCGCGCGCCTCCGTTGTATTGAACGCCTCGGCCACCCGGAACCCGCAATCGCGGAGGTAGGCGGCCAATGGCGCTCTGATCAGCACGTCCGCCTCGATCAGCATTACCAGAGGATTGTTCATTTTACCCGGCTGTCTAACGCATTGAGCATATAGGTCACGGCTGTTACGACGCGGTCTATTGTGTAGGGCTTGGCAATGAACATCTCAGAACCTTGCAAACCCGCGGGTTTCGGCATGGCTGAGCTGAGGATCACCGGCGTGCTCGGATAAATTGCCTGGACGTGACTCGCCAAAAGCAAGCCATCGAACGGCCCCGCCATATGAATATCCGAAAATATCAAGTCCACAGCGGCACCCGATCTCAAATAGTCGATCGCATCCCCGCCAGAGCTCACTTCGACAACATGAAAACCGGCATCCCGAATCGCTTCTGAAACGACCATGCGAACGACCGCATCGTCCTCAACAACCAGGACGCATTTCACTTCCGGGTCGATTTCAACGTCTAGCTTCAATGGCATGTTATGTTCCAGAATCGCCGCCCGCGCCTCCACAAACGCTGGAGCTTAATCTTTTTCAAGGCGTGCCGGATGCCGCAACTATTCCTTAAGTAATTGTAACTTATTCTTCATTAAGCGTTAAGCGGCCGCGTTAGAATGCCGCTCTACGCCAATCATGCATTGCCAAATGCGTAACCACCAAATCTATGGCATCGGGCACGCGGCCTTTCTTCCTTCCCGGGCCAAAATGGTCTAACCCCGCGCCCATGGTTAAAGTTCGTTTCGCGCCGAGCCCCACGGGGTATCTGCATGTGGGCAACGCCCGCGCCGCGCTGGTGAATTTTTTGTTTGCCCGCAGCCAAGGCGGTCATTTCCTGCTGCGGCTGGACGACACCGATAGCGAACGCGGCCGGCCGGAATATGAGCAGGGCATTTATGACGATCTGCACTGGCTGGGGTTGGACTGGGATTCAACCGACAAGCAGTCCCTGCGGTTTCGCCGTTACGAGGAGGCCGCCGAGGCCCTGAAGGCCGCCGGCCGGCTATATCCCTGTTTCGAGAACGAGGATGAGCTGGCTGCCAAGCGGGCGGCGCTGGCCAAGCGCAAGCTGCCGCCGGTTTACGACCGGGCGGCGTTGAACATGACCGCCGAGCAGCGCGCGGCGGCCGAGGCCGGCGGCAAGCGGCCGTATTGGCGCTTCAAACTCTCCGAAGGTGCTGCCTCCTGGCCGGATCTGGTGCTCGGCAACCGGACTGTAAAATTCGGCACCGTCTCCGATCCGGTGTTGATCCGCGCGGATGGCACGCCGTTATACAGTTTTACTTCGGTGGTGGACGATGTGGACCACGCGATCACCCACATCATCCGCGGCGAGGACCATGTCACCAACACCGCCGTGCAGATCGATCTGTTCCAGGCGGTGACCTCGGCCCCCCTGCCCCGTTTCGCGCATCTGCCGCTGATCAGCGATGGCGGCGGCGAGAAACTTTCCAAGCGGCTGGGCAGCGTCTCGCTGCGTTCCATGCGCAAGGACGGCATCGAAGCGCAGGCGATTACCGCTTATCTGGCGCGCCTGGGCACCAACAAGGACCCGGCGCCGTTGACCCTGGCGGAGCTGGCGGCGGCCTTCAACCTGAACGATTTCGGCCGTTCTTCCCCCCGTTTCGATCCCAAGCAGCTGTTGTCACTGAACCGCAAAATCCTGCACGGCTTGAGCTTTGCGGATGTAGCGGACCGATTGCCAGTGGCTGCCGGGGAGGAATTCTGGCTGGCGGTCCGGGGAAATCTCGACCTGCTGACCGAAGCCCGGCTGTGGTGGGAGGTGGTGGCGGGAGAGATCACCCGGCCCGATCTGGCCGAGACCGGGTTCGTTCAAGCAGCGCTGGAGCATCTGCCGGCGGCACCCTGGGGGCCGGAGACCTGGAAAACCTGGACCGCCGCGGTGGCCGAGGCCACCGGCGCTAAAGGCCGGGCCCTATACCAGCCGTTGCGCCTGGCGCTCACCGGTGAGGATCACGGGCCGGAAATGGCCGCTATGCTGCCATTGATCGGTTATAAACGCACGGCGGAACGGCTCACGCGCATCGTTGTGTAGGCGGCTCAGCGCGGGTATGGTTCGCCTGTGTCTTACCATCGAAGTTCATCTATGAACTTCGATGGTAAGACATGTTTTTGAGGAATTGGTCTAGATTAGGGTTACGGTCGCTTGGTTGATATTTTCGACGAAATTTCCGACGATCTGCGCGCTGAGCAGGCCGCAAAGCTGCTGCGCCGCTACGGCGCGCTGCTGGTGCTTGCCGCGGTACTGGTGCTGATCGGCGTCGGCGCCCAGCAATTCTGGCAGAATTATCAGAAGCGCCAGAACGACGCCGCCGCAACCAAATACCTCGCGATCACCGGGCAGATCGACACCCAGGCGAGTACCATCACCAACGCCCAGCGCCAGGCCGACGCGCAACAGCTCACAGGTTTTGCCGCAAACGCCCCGGCCGGCTACCGCAGCATCTCGCGGCTGCGCGCGGCCGGGTTGTATGCCGATGCTGGCCAGATCGATCAGGCCGACGCGTTGTGGGACAAGGTTTCCGCCGATAACGGTGCCGATATGCTGCTGCGGCAGCTGGCGGATCTGCTCTGGGCGCAGCATGCGCTGGGCACCGCGCCGGATGTCGCCGTGGCGGCCCGGCTGCAGCCGCTGACCGGGCCTGAGAATATTTTTCATGGGCTGGCGCAGGAAACCCAGGCACTGCTCTATCTGCACGAAGGCAAGCAGGACCAGGCGAAAGCCCTGTTCAGCCAGATCGCGTCGGATCCTTCGGCGCCGGAAGGCGTGCGGAACCGCGCCGACGGATTGCTGGCACAGCTAAACGGATGAACCATAAAATGACGCTTAATGCGCCGCGTTCCGCGGCATTCAAACTGCCACGCCGTGCTGCCCTCACACTGCCGGCCGCGGCCCTCGCCGCCTGCGCGACCAAAAAGGCCGCCATCATCGGCAAGCAAATCCCGGTATTGCCGGAGCCGGAGGGGCTGGTTCCGGATTCCAACGCGCCGGCGGTCACCTTGCCGGCGCCCTCCCCGCTCACAGCCTGGCCGCAAACCTTTGCCGGCCCCGGCCATGCGCCCGGCAACATCGCCGGCCCAACCGGCCTTAAGCAATCCTGGCGCGCGAATATCGGCACCGCCGGCGGCTACCGGCAGCCGCTGATCGCCAGCCCGATCGCCGTGGGCGGCAGCGTCTACAGCATGGATGCCGATGCCAATGTCGACGCGTTTTCCGCCGCCAGCGGCGCCCGGCAATGGCATTGCAGCACCCGCCCGAAACATTTCACCGTCACCAATATCGGCGGCGGCATCGCCTATGACGCCGGTACCGGCACGCCCATGCTGTATGCCAGCACCGGCTACGGCGAGTTGCTGGCGATCGACCCGCAATCGGGCAAAATCATCTGGCGCCAGAAGCTCGATTTCCCGGCCCGCTCCGCCCCCAGCGTCGGCTCCGGCATTGTCGCCGTGAACATCCAGAACGACCTGCTGCTGACCTTCGACCCGGCGACCGGCACCCCGGGCTGGCGTTTCACCGGCACGGTCGCCGGCGCCACCACCTCGGTTGCATTGAACGGCGCCCCCGCCATCGGCTCCGGCATCGTCGCCGCCGGCTTCTCATCGGGCACGCTGGCCGCGCTCGATGTGAATTCCGGCACCCCGCTCTGGGAGCAGAGCATGGCTTCCGCTTATGGCCAGGCCAGCGATCTGGATTTCTCCGACATCGTCGGCGCCCCGGTGATTGCCAACAACGTGGTCTACGCCGCCAGCCTCGGCCAGACCATGCTGGCGGTGGATTTGCACTCCGGCGACAAGGTCTGGACCCGCGAGGCCAGCGGCACCGAGACCCTTTGCGCGGCCGGCGACTTCATCTTCGTGCTGGACACCGCCGAGACCCTGGGCGCCATCCATGCCGATGACGGGCTGGTGAGCTGGACCCTGGAATTGCCGCTCTACAACAAACCCAAAAAGAAAAAGGGCCCGAAAACCTGGAATGGCCCTGTCATGATCAACGGGCTGTTGCTGTTGACCAGCACGCTCGGCGATCTCATCACCGTCGACCCCGTCGCCGGCGCCGTCACCAGCACCCAGAAACTCGCAGGCCCGTGTGACTTGCCGCCGATTGCCGTTAATGGTCAGCTGCTGGTGCTGACCCGCGATGCAACACTTACCGCGTATAGCTGATTTGAACCCATGAAATGCTGCCGAAAGTCGTTATCACCGGCCGGCCGAATGTCGGAAAAAGCACATTATTCAACCGCCTAGTCGGACAAAGGCTGGCGCTGGTGGCGGATACGCCGGGCGTCACCCGCGACCGCAAGGAGGCTGAAGCCACCCTCGCCGGCACCAAAGTGCTGCTGGTGGACACCGCCGGGCTGGAAGAATCCGCCCCCGACACCCTGCCCGGACGCATGCGCGCTTCAACCAGCGCCGCTGTGGATGATGCGGCGCTGGTCGTGTTCTGCTTCGATGCCCGTGTCGGCCTGCTGCCGGAGGACAAGCACTTCGCCAACTGGCTGCGCCGGAGCAAAAAGCCGGTGCTGGTGGTTGCCAATAAGGCCGAAGGCAAGGGCGCCGTCGCCGCCGCGATGGAAGCCTATGAGCTTGGCCTCGGCGATCCGATCGCGGTTTCAGCCGAGCATAATGAGGGCGTCTACGGCCTGATGTGCGAAATCGCCGAGCTTCTGCCAAAGCCCGAGGATGTGGCCGAGGATGACCCGGAAAACCTGCCGCTGCATTTCGCCATCGTCGGCCGGCCGAATGCCGGCAAATCGACGCTGACCAATTATCTGCTGGGCGCGCAGCGGGTCATCACGGGCCCGGAGCCCGGCATCACCCGGGATTCGATTGCCGAGGATTTCACCGGCCCGGACGGCAAACCCTATCGGCTGGTGGACACCGCCGGCCTGCGCAAGCGCGCCAAGGTGGACGAGGGGCTGGAGCGCATGTCCACCTCTTCGGCTATCGAGGCGCTGAAGCGCGCCGAGCTGGTGGTGCTGGCCATCGACGCAACGCGCGGGATTGATGAGCAGGACCTGCATATTGCCAGGCTGGTCGAACGCGAAGGGCGCGCCTGCATCGTCGCATTGACCAAATGGGATGCGGTGGAGGATCGCGGCGGCGCCCGCCAGCAGGTGATCGACCGCATCTCTATTTCGCTGAGCCAGATGAAGGGCATCACCATCATCCCGATCTCCGCCGAGACCGGCGAAGGCATGGGGAAATTTTTCGCGAGCCTGCGCGCCACCTACGATATCTGGAATACCCGCATCCCCACCAGCGCCCTGAACCGCTGGTTCGAAACAGCGCTCGAACGTTTCCCGCCCCCGCTGGTCGAGGGACGCCGCCTGAAATTGCGCTACGTCACCCAGGTGAAGGCCCGGCCGCCGACCTTCGCGCTGTTCGGGACCCGCGCCGAGCAGACCCCGGACACCTATCACCGCTATCTGGTGAATAATCTGCGCGACGCCTTCAACATGCCCGGCGTGCCGATCCGCTTGCTGATGCGCGGCACCGATAACCCCTACGTGGATAAATGAAGCCTTGATCATCCGTCCTCGCCTCAGCTTCTGGCGAATGCTGGTGGTTCAGCACGGGACGGTCCTAGGCAAGATTTGGCAGCCTCTGGTTTTTCTTGGCTGCTGGTCGGTGGCGGTTGTTGTTCTGCATCATCAGTTTCCGCGCCGCGTCACCGGCCACGCGCCGCCGTACACGCTGCTGGGGATCGCCCTTTCGATTTTCTTCAGCTTTCGCAATAACGCCTGTTATGAACGCTGGTGGGAAGGGCGCCATCAATGGGGCGCGCTGGTCAACGCCGCGCGGGATTTTGCGCGCCAGACCCTGGTGCTGGAAAATGCCGCCTTTGGTGCCAGGCAGTACCTGCTCTCGCTGGTCAGCGCCTTCTGTTTCGCGCTGGTGACGCATCTGCGGCCCGGCGTCCCGTTCCACGCCGATCAATTTTTATCACCCGCGGACGATGCGCGTGTTCAACACGCCCCCAACCGGCCTGATGCGATCATCCAGATCATGGGACAACGCCTCGCCGCATTACGGGATCAGGGAGCCATTGGCGATATCATGTTCCAGGTGCTGGATCATGGCGTGCAGCGTTTCACTGCCGTCCAGGGCGCCTGCGAGCGCATTCGCTCCACCCCGGTTCCCTTCTCCTATAATCAGTTGCTGCGGCGCACGACCTTCGTCTTTCTCCTGGTATTACCGCTCGGCATGATCACTAATCTCGGCTGGACCGAGGTTCTGGCCGAGCTGATCCTGGGCTACGTCTTTCTGGGCCTAGATGCATTGGGGGAAGAACTGGAAGAACCCTTCGGCGAACAGCCGAACAGCCTGCCGATCGCCGCACTCGCGAAGACCATCGACATCGAACTCCGCGCCGCGCTGGGAAGGACGGATTTGCCGGCTTTGCCAGAACCTGTCGATTTCTTGCTCCTGTAGCCGCCCCGGGTAGCCGCCCCGGGTAGCCGCCCGGGCGAACGATATCCAAATCCTCTCAATATGACCCATTTCGATATTGGACGATATCACAGTGCAGATAGTAATTTCTCCCCAATTATTGGAGAGATTTGCGCCATGAACGTCATGACAAAGCCGGCGATACTTGAGGGTGTGCATGTGGTCGATGCCGACACGCATGTGACCGAGGTGCATGATCTATGGACCTCACGCGCCACGGCCAGCTACCGGGACCGGGTGCCGCAGGTCAAGCAAGTCAACGGCGAGCTCGCCTGGTTCATCGATGGCGACAAGCGCATGGGCCCGGCGATGACCGCCTGCTGCATCCGCAAGGACGGCTCGAAATCCTTCGGTTTCGAGCTGGTCAAGATGAAAATCGCGGATGTGTTCGAAGGCGCCTTCGACATCGCCGCCCGGCTGGAATTCATGAACAGCGCCGGCATCTCCGCGCAGATCGCCTATCCGAACCTGCTCGGTTTCGGCAATCAGAAATCGATGGGGGTGGATCCCGATCTGCGGCTGGTAACGACGCAGATTTTCAACGATTCCAGCGCCGAACTGCAAGCTGCCTCCGGCAACCGCGTGTTCCCGATGATCCTGCTGCCCTGGTGGGACATCGAGGCCAGCATCCGGGAAGCCGAGCGTTGCCATAAAATGGGCCTGCGCGGCGTCAACCTGAATTCAGAGCCGCATAACCAGGGCTATCCGGTCCTCGGCGATGCACATTGGACCCCGCTGTGGGAGGTCTGCTCCGATTTGAATCTGCCGATCAATTTCCATATCGGCGGCGGCGCCGAAAGTACGGATTGGTACGGCAGCGGCGGCTGGCCGACGGAGGATCTGCGGCTGAAAATGGCGTTCGGTTCGTCGCAGATGCCGCTCGCCAATTATCGCGTGCTGTCGAACATCCTGCTTTCGCGCTTCCTGGAGAAATTTCCGAAGTTGAAAATCGTCTCGGTTGAAAGTGGCGTGACCTGGATCCCGTTCATGCTGGAATCGCTGGAATATCAGATGCGGGACCAGGGCATCAAATGCGACATTCCGCTGTTCGAATTGTTCCAGCGCCAGATCTACGCCTGCACCTGGTTTGATAAGCGTCTGCTGCCGGAATCCGCCCGCTATCTCGGCATCGACAACATCCTGTACGAGACCGACTTCCCGCATCCCACCTGCGTCTATCCGGACCCGCTGGAATATATCGCGGAAACCGCGGCAGGATTCACGCCGGCAGAACGCCGCAAGGTTTTCGGCGATAATGCGATAAAACTTTATAACCTGCCTACCGACGGTTTTTGACCGCTGCCCAGCACGGAAAGTTCAAACGGGCTGACTTAAAACTCCTTCCACTGATCCTCCGCGCCGGCGATGGCGAGCTGCGGCTTCGGTGCGCCGGCCATCGAAAGCACCTTGCCCGCAGGCTTGGCAGACTGACGTGGCATTAGTGCGGCCTTATGCGGCAGCGCCGCCGGGCTCGCCTCGCCGCCTCCGACCTTGAATTTCCCGGTCAGCCGCGTCAGCTCGTTTGCCTCTGTCGCCAGGCTATGGCTGGCCGCGGTCGCTTGTTCCACCATCGCCGCGTTTTGCTGGGTCACCCGATCCATCTGGTTGACCGCAATGTTGACCTGGTGCAGTCCGCTGGCCTGTTCTTGCGCCGAGGCCGCGATTTCGAGGATCAGCGTATTGAGCTGGGCCACCTGCTCGACGATCAGACCGAGCGCCACACCGGTTTCGCCCACCAGCCCGACGCCGGTTGTCACCTGGCCACCGGAGGCCGAGATCAGGGCTTTGATTTCCTTGGCGGCCGTAGCCGAGCGCTGCGCCAAGGCCCGCACCTCGGTCGCTACCACGGCGAACCCCCGGCCCGCATCGCCGGCGCGGGCCGCTTCAATGCCGGCGTTCAGCGCCAGCAGGTTGGTCTGAAAGGCGATCTCGTCGATGACGCCAATGATGTTGCCGATCTCATTGGAAGATTTTTCAATGCCATTCATGGCTGCCACGGCCTGATGCACGACATCGCCTGAATGTTCCGCCTTGGCACTGGCTTCTTCCGCCAGCTTGCGCGCCTGGGCACTGCTTTCAGCGGTTTTGCGCACGGTCGTGGTAATTTGATCCAGCGCCGCCGCGGTCTCCTCCAGGCTCGCCGCCTGCTGTTCGGTCCGGCGGGAGAGATCATCCGAGGCCTGCGTAATCTCACCGGCACCCGAGCTGACTGCTCCGGCGCTGGACGAAATCGAAATCAGCGTCCCCTGCAATGTCAGCATCGCAGCATGATAATCCTCGCGCAGCCGGTCATACTCCGGTGGCATATCATTGTTGATTTTGTGGGTCAGGTCACCGCTGGCCAAAGCGCTTAGCGCGTTGCCGAGTGCTGCGGTCACCATTTCGCTGGAGGCATCCTTTTGTGCTTCGACGGTTTTCAACGCCGCTTCCTGCCTGGCGAGGTAAATCGAAATCACCAGATCCATGTCCAAAAACGCGGCTTTGGTAATGGCGGCAATGTCGCGCGCGGCCGCACCGGAATCGGACTTCCTTTGCCAGAACCGGGCTTTCGGCCAGCGTTCCTTCAGAACCGCGGCTGTCAGCTGTTCGACGATCAGCGCATAGCCGGCGATATACCAGCGCGGCGCGACCCCGATTTTTGCGTGAACTTCGCCGATTTTGGTCGCGGCCGCGAGATAGACATCGTCAAAATCTCCATCCGAGATCATATCCCAATGCGCATTCTGGCGTGCTCTGGCGTGATCCATCACGTGGGAATCGCTGAAAAACGCCGCGGTTTCCGGTTGCCCGCGAATTTTTTCGTAGAAGATATCCAGCGCGGCCGGCAGCGCCGCCATAACCGCCGGTTTCAGCCCCTTGAGCCTTGCCATTAGCGGCGGGTCAATCCCGATGAAGTTAAGCCGCTCAGCAAGACTGTTTTCGTTCGACAGCAGTTTCGGTTCGTTCTTCACAAGGATCCTCGCTGATAGGGGCGGCAGGACCTGACCTACGTGCATCCGCTTAAATTCCGATTAAGCAACCCGCGTTGCGCGCCTGGCTATCTCCCTATCGATTCCGCCCACCTAGGATCGGATCAGGCAGTTTGCCGAGGAGCGCCGGCGCCAACTTTTCATCCCCGGCGAATTGCTGCATCTAAAGCCGAGGCGGAAGCATAGGCGATTTACGCATGGGTCTGGGAAAAAACGGCAATCCGGAAGCGAAATTCTACACTTCGCTGCGGCTAAAACTGCATTGGCTGGACTGGGGCAATCCCGGCGCGCCGGTGCTGATCCTGCAGCATGGCGGGATGGATCATTGCCGCAGCTGGGATCATATCGCGAGGGAATTCGCGCAAGCGTATCACGTCATCGCCCCGGATCTGCGCGGCCATGGGGAGAGCGCGTGGTCCTCGGACGGCAATTACACCGTTGCCTCGCATGTCTATGATTTTGCCGAGCTGATCCGGGTCAACGGCTGGAGCAATGTCCGGGTTGTGGCGCATTCGCTGGGCGGCAATGTCGCCGCCCGCTTCGCCGGAATTTACCCGGGCGTGGTCGAAAAACTGGTGCTGGTGGAGGGACTGGGCTATCCGCCGGCGGCGCGCAAAATGCTGCGCAAGCAGAGCCCGGGCCAGCGGCTGCGCGGCTGGATCGAAATGGAACGCGACCTCGCCAAACGGCAGCCGAGAAATCTCGCCTCTGTTGAGGATGCCATCGCGCGCATGCGCAAGGCGCATCCCGAACTCTCGGCAGAAACTGCCGCTTATGTCACGACGCACGGGGTGCGGCGCAATGAAGACGATAGCTACGCCTGGAAATACGACCCTTATGTCCGGATGCTGTTCCCGGATCTGACGGAGATCGAGCTTGCGCAGATATGGGCGGAGATTGACTGTCCGGTATTACTGATCCGCGGTGCCAACAGCTGGGAAACCGACCCGCTGCGGGACGGCCGCTTCGCGCATTTCCGCAACGCGCGCGCGGTGGAGATCGCCGGCGCCAGCCATGATGTGCATCATCACCAGCCAGACAAACTCGTTGCAGCCATCAGGGAATTTTTCACGTAAAACAATAATTGGACCGGCGTGGGCCACGCAACTATAACGATAGGAAATTAAGGGTGAGCCAAAATGGCGGCGACGCGTTTCAGATATGTGGTCGTCTTCCTGCTGTTCGCCATCACGGTCGTAAATTATATCGACCGCGCGGCGATCTCCTTTTCCCTGCCGCTGATGGAACATGACCTTGGCCTGTCGAAGACGGCTGAAGGCGCGATCCTCGGCGCCTTTGGCATCGGCTATGCGATCACCACCTTGCTCAGCGGTTTCGCGGTCGACCGGTGGGGGCCGCGCGGGGTGCTTGGCCTGGCGGCGCTGCTCTGGAGTTTTTCAATTGGGCTTACGGGGGCCGCGACCGGTTTCATGATGCTTTATATCGCACGGGTCGTGCTCGGCGTGGCGGAGGGGCCGAACTTTCCGGCAATGACCGGAGCGATCAAGAATTGGCTGCCGCGTGACGCCCAGGCAACCGCGCTTGGCTATGGCCTGGTCGCGGTGCCGATTGCGTTAGCCATCGGCGGCCCGCTGGTCACGCAATTACTGGCGGTGCTCAACTGGCGTTGGACCTTTTTCGTGTTGTTCGCCGGCTCGCTGATTTGGGCGCCGTTATGGTGGTTCCTGTTACGCAACGACCCGGCGCAATCCCGCTTCGTCAATGCCGAGGAACGCAGGATCATCGAAGCCGGCCGAACCAAGCCACCACGGCGCCCTGGCGCGCAGTGGCGTGAGCTGCGGGTGCTGCTGACGAATCCCACATTGCTGGTGAATTACTGGGCTTTCTTCGTCTTCGGCTATTATCTGTTCTTCTTCATGGGCTGGCTGCCAAGCTATCTGTTTCAGCGCTATCATCTCAATCTCCGGGCTGTCGGCGCGTTCACGGTGCTGCCCTGGCTGGCCGCGGCGGTCTCGCTCTGGGCCTTCAGCCATTGGTCGGATTATCTGTTGCGCAAGACGGGCAGGCTGCGGCTGGCGCGCTCTTACCTCATTGCCGGGACGCAGGCGGTGGCGGCGCTGGCGGTGATCCCTGTCGCGTTTGGCGTCAGCCTGCCGCTCGCCATCGCCTGGATCACGCTGGCGGTTGCCGCCTCCATGGGGGCGAACGCGGCCTATTTCGCGGTCAATACGGATGTCATTCCGCAACGCTCGGCGACCGGTTCCGGCATCATGGATTTCACCTTCGCTTTGGCCGGCTTCATCGCGCCGTCGCTGACCGGATGGGTGCTCAATATTCGCGGCTCGTTTACCGACGGATTTTTGCTTATGGCGGTGCTGGCGGCGTCATCCGTTTTGCTGGTGCTAATTTTTCATAACCCGGATCGCGACCGGATCATCAGCGCATAGCTAAAAGGAAGCACTTCTTTTTCTGAAGAAAAAGCCGCCGCCGGCCGCAGAGCAAAAAGACTTTGTTAATCTGCAACATGGGCGTTGGCCCGGACACAGCCCATGCTCCAGAATTAAAAAAGTTTTTGCGCCGCTTTTTCAAAAAGCGGCTGCTTCCTTCCCTGCCCTACTTACTTTCGATCGCCGCCTGCGCTGCCGCCAGACGCGCTACCGGCACCCGGTAGGGGCTGCAGGAGACGTAGTCCAGGCCTACGGATTCGCAGAATGCGATGGAGGCCGGGTCGCCGCCGTGCTCGCCGCAAATGCCGAGTTTCAGTTTCGGCTTGGTTGCCCTGCCCTTCTCGGCGGCGATTTTCACCAGCAGGCCGACGCCGTCGACATCGATGGAGACGAACGGATCTTTGGCGAGGATGCCCTGCTCCACATAGGCCGGCAGGAATTTACCGGCATCGTCGCGCGACAGGCCGAAGGTTGTCTGCGTGAGATCGTTGGTGCCGAAGGAGAAGAAGTCCGCTGCCTCGGCAATTGAATCCGCGGTCAGCGCCGCGCGCGGCAATTCGATCATGGTGCCGATGCTGTATTCGATGGTCTTGCCGGTCTCGGCGAATACCGCGGCGGCGACCTTCTCGATCAGCGCGCGGGTAATGTCGAGCTCGCGCTTGACGCCGACCAGCGGGATCATGATTTCCGGCACCGGCGCCGCGCCGGTTTTGGCAACTTCTATGGCGGCTTCGAAAATCGCACGGGCCTGCATCTCGTAGATTTCCGGAAAGGAAATGCCGAGACGGCAGCCGCGATGGCCGAGCATCGGGTTGGTTTCCGAAAGCTCTTCCGCACGGGCGTGGATCGCATGCGCGTCCATGCCCAAGGCCGCGGCAACTTCGGCAAGTTCGGCCTCGCCATGCGGCAGGAATTCATGCAGTGGCGGGTCGAGCAGACGGATGGTGACCGGCAGGCCGGCCATGATTTTGAACAGCGAGACGAAATCCTCCCGCTGGTAGGGCAGTAGCTTGGCCAGCGGCGCGCGGCGGCCGGCCTCGTCCTTGGCCATGATCATCTGCCGCACGGCGGAAATCCGCGCGGGGTCGAAGAACATATGTTCGGTGCGGCAAAGGCCGATGCCCTCGGCGCCGAATTTGCGGGCGGTTTCGGCGTCCAGCGGGGTTTCCGCATTGGTGCGCACTTTCAGGCGGCGGGCTTCATCGGCCCATTGCATCAGGGTGTTGAACTCGCCGGAAAGCTGCGGCTCGATCATTTTGACCGGGCCGGCGAAGGCCTCGCCAGTGGCGCCGTCCAGCGTCAGGATCTCGCCGGCATGGATGGTAATGCCGCCGGCGGACAGGGTCTGGGCGCCATAATCGACGCTGATGCCGCCGGCACCGGCGACGCAGGGCCGGCCCATGCCGCGGGCCACCACCGCCGCGTGGCTGGTCATGCCGCCGCGGGTGGTGAGGATGCCTTTGGCGGCGTGCATGCCGTGAATATCTTCAGGGCTGGTTTCAATCCGCACTAGAATAACAGTATCGCCTTTCTGGGCGCGCAATTCAGCCTCATCGGCCGAAAACACCACAGCGCCGGAAGCGGCACCGGGGCTTGCGGGCAGGCCGCGGGCGAATAGTTTCGGCGTAGCCTTCGGGTCCAGCGTGGGGTGCAGAAGCTGGTCGAGCGAGGCCGGATTTACGCGCATAATCGCGGTATCACGGTCGATCAAGCCGGCATCGGC
>JAMFSE010000030.1 GCA_026225115.1 Rhodovastum atsumiense | reverse complement strand
GTCATGCCCGGCGAAGGCTGGGCATCTCCTGTGTTCGTTGTCAATCAAAAATTTGGTGTGATTGGCATGGCATCCCTGGCTGATCTGAGTGTGGCGCCGTGCTCACAGCCGTCAAGGACGCTGCGCGCCGCCTGCGGCGGTGGCCTTCGGCCATCCTTGACGGCTGTTGCGCGCGGCGCGTTTGGATCATCAGGCCGGGACGAAGAAGCGGTCTTTAGCCGAACCAAGAAGCGATGCTTTTTGTGTGGCGGCGATGCCTCCGTGCCAAGGTTTTTGTTCACGGGCGATGGCATTGAGCGTCACCAGCATTTTGCGCATTACCGCCGTCAAGGCGACCTTTCCAAGCCGGCCATTCTGCTCGACCAGACGCTGGTAGAACGCCCGCATCACCGGGTTGAAGCGGATCGCGATCCGGGCCGCATTGAACAGCACGCGCCGCACCCCGGGCCGGCCGTGTCCGGTGATCGCGCGGCTGCGTTGCTTGCCGCTCTCGCGCTGTTGCGGCGCCAGGCCCACCAGGGCGGCGATCTGTTTGCCGGTGAGCAAGCCCAGCTCCGGCAACTCGGCCAGCAAGGTATGCACCGTGACCGGCCCAACGCATTTCAGGCTGCGCAGCAAGCCGGCCATCTTGGCAAGTTCTGCGTGCTGGCCGATATGCTGCTCTATCGTGGTCTCGATCAAACCGAGCGCGGTTGTCAAAGCTGTAGAAACTGCCTCAAAACTTGCCTTCGCCACCGGGCCGCTTACCAACGCCGCGCGGCAGCGCTCGGCCTGCAGGGTCTCCATCAACTGGCGCCGGCGGCTGACCAGTTCCGCCAGGACTTCATCAGCCGCGATCATCGCCGCCAAGCCGCGGCCAGACAGCTCAAGCGCCGCAAAATCAGCCAGCAGACGCGCATCCATCACATCGGTCTTGGCCTTTACGCCGCGACGCCGGCGAAACGCCACCACCTCATTGGGATGCACACGGGCGAACATCACCCTGGCATCGCGCAGGCAGCGTTGCAGAGTGCGTTCGTAACCGCCGGTCGGCTCGAATACAAAAAGACCAACCTGCGAAACCTCCAGGCGCCCGATCCAAGCCCCGATTACCGCCTCGGTATTGGCAATGCGTTGCGTTCCGGCCCGCCCGTGGACGGCCACATCAATCCAATCTTTCGATACGTCTGCGCCGATAAAAAGCTTGTTTTTCATAAGCGGTCCCCTCAACTTGGAAAAATGGTCCGCACGCTGGATTGCATCCGGGCGCTAAGCCCAACCTCCCGTACGCGTGTAAGACCGAGACGCCGGCAGAGCCCGAGATGCCCACGGTCGCTAAGACCAATCCACGACACGGGCGCCTGCCGGCGTCACCACCCTTTACGAGCAGTAACCCAACACGCAATCCACGACTTCTTTAGTTATTTGATTTCAAACGGTTATTTCCTTCAAAACATCCATTGCAAACGTCTTTTCCAAAGGAGGCGCCAAATGTCAGTAACCGGCAAAGACTCCTATGACGACAACAACATCTTCGCCCGCATCCTGCGCGGCGAAATCCCCTGTAATAAAATCTACGAGGATGATTTCGCGCTCGCCTTTCACGATATCCACCCACAGGCCCCGGTCCATGCGCTGGTCATTCCCAAGGGCAGATATATCAGCCTCGCCGATTTCGGCGCCACCGCCAGCAATGCGGAAATCGCCGGCTATATCCGCGCCACCGCTCTGGTCGCCAGTCAGCTCGGCGTTGAGGAATCCGGCTACCGCGCCATCGCCAATTGCGGCCTTAACAGCCATCAGGAAGTCCCGCATTTCCATACCCACATCATGGGCGGCCGCCCCTTGGGCAGAATGTTGGCGCCATAAACCAGGCGATTTTGAATAATGTCCCCGGCCGTGGAGGTTTTCCTGGTCTTTCTCCGCCTCGGCCTCACCTCCTTTGGCGGACCCATCGCGCATCTCGGCTATTTCCGGCGCGCCTTCGTGGAAAAGCGCGGCTGGCTGACGGAGCCGGATTACGCCTCGCTGGTGGCGTTATGCCAGGTGCTGCCAGGCCCCGCTTCCAGCCAGACCGGCTTTGGCATCGGCCTGCTGCGCGCCGGCTGGATTGGTGGCATCGCCGCCTGGGCCGGTTTCACCTTGCCGTCCGCTTTCCTTATGTTCGTTCTGGCCAGGAGCGCAACCGCCCTGAACGCCTCACATCTCGGCGTTGGCCTGCTGCACGGGCTGCAACTTGCCGCCATCGCCGTGGTTGCCCAGGCAGTTTACACCATGGCGCGCAACCTATGCCCGGATACGCCGCGCCGTTTTGTCGCGGCAATCTCCGTCCTGCTGCTATTTCTGCTCCCCGGTAGCGCCGGCCAGGTCCTGGTCATCGTGCTCGGGGGCATCATCGGCCGTATTGTTCTTGCGCCGCCATCCGCTCCGGCAGCGCCGCCAGCCAGGGCAAACCTCCCAATCCCAGGCGCCATCATCGCCTTGGCGTGGTTCGCCATCCTGCTTGCCGAATCTCTGGTGAATGCAACGGGCAATCTCGCTCTGTTCAACGCCTTCTTTCGCAGCGGGGCGCTGGTCTTTGGCGGCGGCCATGTTGTGTTGCCGTTGCTGCATGACGCGGTGGTCCGGCCCGGCTGGGTGTCGCCTCCGCTGTTCCTGGCCGGCTATGGCGCCGCCCAGGCGATGCCCGGCCCGCTTTTCACCTTCGCCGCCTATCTCGGCGCGCTCTGCGCCACCGGTTCGGCCGGCTGGATCGGCGCGCTGATCGCGCTCATCGGCATTTTTCTCCCTGGCCTGCTGCTCACTGCCGGCATCCTGCCATTCTGGCACGGGCTCAACCGGAACCCCGGCCTTGCCGCCGCGCTGAACGGCGTGAATGGCGCCGTGGTCGGCCTGTTGGCCTTTTCCCTCATCAACCTGCTCACCAACGGCACGATCCGCAACCCGATCGACGCGCTCATCGCCGTCACGGCCTTGGCGCTGCTCACCATCGGCAAGGGCCGCCCGCTTATTGTGGTCGCCATCTGCGCCGCCGCCGGCGTGCTGTTTTCCAAATCCGTCCTGCTCGGCTAGACGATCCGCATCCCTGCAACATTGACGGGGGACGCCCAGCCCGACTATATGCGGCCCGATACGCCGGGCCATACGGGTCCGGCGAAATATTTATGCCATGACTGGAGTTCCCACCCGTGAAACGGACCTATCAACCTTCCAAACTCGTCCGCAAGCGCCGGCATGGTTTTCGCGCCCGCATGGCCACCGTTGGCGGCCGCAAGGTGATTGCCAACCGCCGCGCCAAAGGTCGCGCCAAGCTCTCCGCCTGATTTTTGCTCCTCCCCGAGGGCCTGAATTTGGTTTCATTTGCCCCGCCGGAAACGTTTAAACGCCGTGCTGACTTCCTGCGGCTGGCCGCGCGCGCCCGAAAACTCGCCCGTCCCGGTTTCGTGATGCAGGTTGCGCGCAGCGGCGGGGAACAACCTTTTCGCATCGGCTACACGGCCACCAAAAAGATCGGCAACGCGGTCGCCCGCAATCGCGCCCGCCGCCGTCTGAAGGAAGCCGCGCGGCTGAGCTTTGCCGCAATCACGCTCACCGGCGTCGAAATGGTGCTGGTCTGCCGCAAGGAAACCGCCGATCTGCCCTTCCCCACGCTCTGCGCCAATCTGCAAACGGCCATCGCCGAGGTCATGCGTTGAGTCCGGCCGCGAAACTCCTCTCCGGCAGCATCCGCGCCTATGAGCTCATATTGCGCCCGGTGATCGGCGCCAATTGCCGTTTTTACCCAAGCTGCAGCGCCTATGCCCGCGAGGCCGTCTGTACGCATGGCGCCTTCAAAGGCGCGATGTTGGCCGGCCGCCGCATTCTTTCCTGTCATCCCTGGCATCCGGGCGGCTACGACCCGGTACCGCAAAACATTCCGGAAGCCTGACAATCCATGGACCAGAAGCGACTTTTTCTTGCCATCGCCATCTCGCTGGCGATCATGGTCATCTTCCAGGTGGTCATCGACAAATTCCTGCCGCACCCGCCCCCCGCGCCGGTAGTCACGCTCGCCCAGCCACAGCATAACGCGGGTCCCGCCCAGGCGACCGCCGCCGGCGCGCCGGGCACTGCGCAGACCGTCCCGGCCGCAGCTGGCCCGCGTCTGGCCATCGATGCGCCCAAACTCTCCGGCAGCATCGCGCTTACCGGCGCGGTATTGGATGACATCCAGCTCAAGGAATATCACGAAACCATCAGCAAAACTTCGCCGCTGGTGCAAATCCTCGGCCGCCGCGACGGCGACAAACCCACTTTCGTGCAATTCGGCTGGGACGCCGTCACCCCCAACACCCCGGTTCCCACCGACAGCACCCTATGGACCGCCTCCGCCCCCAAGCTCACCCCGGCCACCCCGGTAACGCTGAGCTGGAACAATGGCGCCGGGTTGACCTTCCAGCTGGCCCTCGCCATCGACAACAATTTCATGTTCACCGTGCATCAGCAAGTGATCAACCACGCCTCCGCTGCCGTGCAACTCTACCCTTGGTCCCGCGTGGTGCGCGACTACACGCCGCAGGAAAAAACCACCTATATCCTGCATGAAGGCCCGCTCGGCGTGTTCAACAACACCCTGAAGGAAATCTCCTACAAAACCACCAAGAATGACGGCACCAACACCCCCGGCGGCACCGCTTTCTCGGAGACCAGCAATGGCGGCTGGCTCGGCATTACCGATAAATACTGGCTGAACGCGCTGATCCCCGACCAGTCGGAAAACCTCAGCGGCGCGGTCCGCTATCTGCCCACCGAGCTCGGCGACGGTCATGCCTACCAGACCGATTTCATCACCACCGCCGCGCAAACCATCGCTCCCGGCGCCACCGGCGACAACCTGATGCGGGTTTTCACCGGCGCCAAGCTGATCGACACGCTGGACGCCTATGGCACCCAATACGGCATTCCCAGCTTCGATAAGGCGATCGATTTCGGCTGGTTCTATTTCATCACCAAGCCGATCTTCTTCGCGCTGGACTGGCTGAATTCGAAAATCGGTAATTTCGGCCTGGCGATCATGGTCTTCACCATCGGCGTGAAGCTCTTGTTCTTCCCGCTGGCCAATTACTCCTACCGCTCGATGGGAAAGATGAAGGCGGTGGCGCCCAAGATCAAGCTGATCAAGGAAAAATACAAGGACGACAATGCCAAGGTCCAGCAGGAGACCATGGCGTTGTACAAGGCGGAGAAAATCAATCCGGCTTCCGGCTGCCTGCCGATGCTGGTGCAGATCCCGGTATTCTTCTCTCTGTATAAGGTGATCTATATCACCATCGAAATGCGGCAGGCGCCGTTCTACGGCTGGATTCATGATCTCTCGGCGCCCGACCCCACCAACATCTTCAACCTGTTCGGGCTGATTCCCTTTGACCCATCGACGCTGTCGCCGTTCCTGGCTGTCGGCGCGCTGCCGCTGATCATGGGTTTCACCATGTTCCTGCAGCAGAAGCTGAATCCGGCGCCCCCTGACCCGGTGCAGGCCCGCATGTTCCAGTTCATGCCGATCATCTTCACCTTCATGCTGGCGCGCTTTCCGGCCGGTCTCGTGTTATACTGGACCTGGAACAACCTTCTCACTGTAGGACAACAATGGCTGATCATGCGCCGGGCAGCGGCACCGCAGCAGACGAGGCAGCTGGCGAAGACCTGAGCTTTTCACCGCCGGAATTCGGCCCGGAACAGCTGGAATCCGGCCGCGTCCTGTTCGCCGGCGCCTGCGAGTTTTTCTATGCCGCCCAGCAGCTTGAATTGCTGCCGCCGCCGAACGGCACGGAAATAGCGTTTGCCGGCCGTTCCAATGTCGGCAAATCCTCGCTGTTGAACGCGCTCACCGGCCGCAAGGCGCTGGCGCGCGTCTCCAACCAGCCGGGCCGTACCCGGCAGCTGAATTTCTTCCAGCTGGAAGCAGCCCCGATCGTGCTGGTGGACATGCCGGGCTATGGCTATGCCGAGGCGCCGAAAGCCATCAAGCGCGACTGGCAGGGGCTGATGCTGGATTATCTGCGCGGCCGCCCGAATCTGCGCCGCGTGCTGCTGCTGCTTGATTCCAGGGTCGAGGTCAAAACCTCCGACCTGACGGTGCTGGAATTGCTCGATCAGGCGGCCGTGGCCTATCAGATCGTGCTGACCAAGGCCGACGCCGTGAAGCCGGCGGCGCTTGCCTGCAAGCAGGCGGAAATCCGCGCGCTCGCCGCCACGCATCCCGCGGCGCTGAACGCCATCATCACCACCAGCTCCGAGACCGGTTTTGGCATCGACGAGCTTCGCGCTAATATCGCTACCTTTGCCAGATAATCGGGAATTTTAGCTATGGACACCGAGACCATGAACAAGGCGGCCGAACAGGCCCGCATCGTCGCCCGCGCGCTGCCCTATCTGCGCCGCTATGCGGGTGCGACCATCGTCGTCAAATACGGCGGCCACGCGATGAGCGAGGAACATCTCGCGGTCGATTTCGGCAAGGACATCGCGCTGCTCAAGCAGGTCGGCATCAATCCCGTCATCGTCCATGGCGGCGGCCCGCAGATCAACACCATGCTGCAACGGCTGGAAATCAAATCGACCTTCGTCGACGGGTTGCGCATCACCGACGCCGCCATGGTCGAGGTGGTGGAAATGGTGCTATCCGGCTCGGTCAACAAACAGATCGCCGGGCTGATCAATCAGGCCGGTGCCCTTGCCGTCGGCATCTCAGGCCGCGACGGCGGGCTTATCCGCGCCAAAAAACTCTCCCGCACCAAGCGCGATCCTGGCTCGGAAATCGAGAGTGTGCTCGACCTCGGCTTCGTCGGCGAGCCGGCCTATGTAGACACCCGCGTCATCCATGCGCTGACCGGCGCCGGGCTGATCCCGGTCATCGCCCCGGTCGGCACCGGCGAAGACGGCCAGACCTATAATATCAACGCCGACACCGCCGCCGGCGCCATCGCCGGCGCGCTCAACGCCAGCCGCCTGCTGATGCTCACCGACGTGGCCGGCGTGCTCGACAAGAACAAAGACCTGCTCACCGATATCGCCGTCGCCGACATCGCCGGCCTGATCGACGACGGCACCATCTCCGGCGGCATGATCCCGAAAGTGCTCACCTGCATCGAAGCGATCAAACAAGGGGTAAAGGGCGCCACCATCCTGGACGGCCGGGTTCCGCATGCGCTGCTGCTGGAGTTGTTCACCGAGGGCGGGATCGGGACGTTGATTCATAAGTGAAGCAGTTCTTTTTCTGAAGAAAAAGCCGCCGGCCGCGAACCAAAAAGACTTCTTCAATCCGGGGGCATGGGCTTTGATGGCACCGTGCCCAGGACGGCAAAGATTAAACACCGTTCGACCCCAGTATTCTTACCCAGCGCTGCTCAACATTCAAGAAACAGCGGCGAGGTCCAGATACGGGATTGGTCCCGCTGCCGGGCGGTAATGAAAACTGGGTGTTCACGGCCCGGTTCCAGTGCGAGAGATCTGATGTCGATTTCGCCCGCGATATCCCTGGCCAGGTCCTGCTCAGTTATTCGCTCCACGGCAAGAAACAGCTCCACACCGGGTATCTCGAATATCTCCTGCCCATGTTCCAATAAATCTTTGCCGGCAAGGTTGAGACGCACCGAGGGCGCGTGGATATGCGGCGGCGGGTTTAGCGGGTCCCCGACCTTGGCATAGCCGGTAATGCCGGCCTGAACTTCGATATGGCAGCTCGCGAGCGATGAAAGCGTTAGTTCAACCGCATCGATATCGCCATGGGTTGCCGTTGAGAAGCGCACCGAGGCGGGCCCTTCGCGCCAGGCGACCTGCTCCGGATGATCGAAACCGATGCCTTTGAAATCCAGAATCGTCGCACCTTTGACCGTTATGATGCCGGACCAGTTTGCTGCGCGGTAGCGGTCCTTGATGCGTGCACCACCCAAACGCAGCCGCACCCGGTTCGCGGAATAGCCGGTTTCCGCATGAAGGTTACGCTGCCATACAGATTTATCGGCATCGAACAGACTGATTTCCTCCCAGCCGATATCTCCCAGCAGCCTGTAGCGAAGCGGAATTGCGGGATCGGCCTTGGCCTCACTTCCCATCCAATGCTCGCCATGCATCAGTGTGGCAAAACTGCGCTCGCCGGTGGAGGCGAAGCTACGCCGCGCGCGCAAAGCCTTGCCTACGGTCTCGCGATCCAGGCGCTCGGCAAACACGCCGGTCAGGCCGCCGCGTGAGCCAAATACCGCAGTCGCCGGCGCGCCGCCACCGCAGCGGCCCTGATGCTCGTCGCTCGCGGCCGAGGCGCCGAGACGATGGCCGCGGCTTAACGCGTCGATATAGTTCCAATGAAACTGACCCCAGGCAGAAGAGATTTCCGTCAGGCGTTCAAGCTCCGGATGATGCCAGTCGAATATGCAGCGGCGGCCGCCGACATGCGGGATCAGCAGATGGCCTTCCGGATCGTCCTCATAAGCCGCCCAGAGTTCATCGACCGGCCACAGGCCGGGCTTGAGTGTGCCGGCGGTGAATTCATTCCATTCGAATGAACGAACGGTATTTCCCTGCGCATCGAACGGAAAACGCGGTTTGCCGTCGCGCAGGAATACGACATTGCGATCGCCGCCGGCTGCGGAATTGCCGCACCATTCGGTACCCGGATAGCAGACGAAGCGGCCGGGCTCGTTCAACTCGGTAATAATCCCGACCGCCTCATCCCATTTTTTCTCAGTGATGTTGAAGTCGTTGACGGTGTAGCCGACAATATCAAGGCCGGCGGCATCGCGCCCGAAGCGCAGATTATAGAAGGTGTCGTTGGTGCCGACGGTGTCTTCGGAATGCACGTGGAGATCTGCATAAAACGCCCGCAGACCGCTGGGATGCGGTTCGATCTGGGTAAAGGCCGTCGCCGGGGCAACGGCATTGCCGTCGAGCTCGGCCTGCAACTTCCATTCGCCCAGATCGGCAAAGGCGAGGCAGGCAAATCTCGCCGATGCCCAGCCGGTATCGGCAAAATCGAGCGGATGCGTGGCCTCCCTGCCGTCCGGCGCGGTCAGCTTCAGCCGTCCGGTAAGGGACAGATCGCGGCAGGTATTGCCCCAAATGTCATCGACCCGGACCAATGCGTCGAACTTCACATCGGGCGCGATGAGACGCGGGACGATAAGCTGCATCGAATGCGGCTGACCCGGCACGATATCAAGAATGCAATCACCTGGGACTTCGGCAAATTTTGAGCTGCCGAGCGGGTCGATGAACATGCGAAAACGAAACTTCTTCTCAACGAAGCTCTGCACGCGGGTGCCGGCACCCCCCTGACGGCGGTCGCCAAGACGGATAACAATCTTGTCGCCAGGATTGAGATAGCCGTCGATGACATCGATGATGATGGCTTTCTGGAACGGCCGTTCATGGCCTTTTTGGTCGAAGCGCGTTTTCAGCGCCTGCACGGTCGGCAGACTTTGGCCGGGGAATGCAGGTGCCGCATGATATTCCGCCGAGACGTAATTTGCCCCGGTTGCATCCGTTGTCTGGAACAATGCCCAATCGGAATAGAATTTGAACGCGAGCTTCAGCCAGGCGCCATCTGCAAGGCCAACGCCGCCGATCTCATAGGTCAGCAGCAACTCGGTCCATTCGCCGGCGACGAGGCGGTCCCGGTCCAGGCTGAGCCGCCCCAGAAACGGCAGGCTTTTGATATAAGCGTGGAGGCCGGCAGGCGAAACGGTGCCGGATGTCTGTGAAGTGGAAACGCTATCCATGATGACCCCTTCTTATTGTCCGCGCCAGGATGCGTAGCGGCGCTCGATACGGCGGAAGACCAGGCTTTCCATCAGCCATGCGATCGATCCGATTAAGGCGATGCCGAGCAAAACCTCGGCGGTGTTGCCGGTCTGCCCGCCGGTTGCGACCATCCAGCCGATGCCCTGTGAAGCGCCGATCATTTCGGCGGCAACCAGTGCCCGCCATGCTTGCGAAAACCCGACGCGCAAGGCGGTGGTGATAAACGGCAGGGAGGCGGGCAGATAGACGTGCAGGATCAGCTGCGCGCGGCTGGCGCCGAGTGTCCGCGCCGCGCGCAGCTGACCCGCCGGGATGGAAAGTGCGCCTTCCTGTATGGTCATCGCCATCGGAAACGTTGCGGAAATAAATATAACCACCGTGATGGAAACATAGCCGATTCCGAAGAAGATCATCGATAGCGGCGCCCACGCAATCGGCGGGATCGAGACGAACAGGCTGTTCAGCGGGGCAATGAAATCGCGAAACCCGCTGGATAGCGCCGCACCCAGACCCAGCACCAAAGCGACCGCGGTGGCCGCGCCGAAGCCGCCGGCCTCCCGCAGCAGGCTGGCGCCAAGCTGCGGGAATAGTTCTCCGGAAGCGATCCAGCGATAACCTTCGGCCACCACGTCCCAGGGCTGCGGCAGCACGTAGATCGGCACCTGGCTTGCGGCAATGCACCAGACGATGAGCAGCGCCGGCAGCGAGGCCCAGCCCCAGCTGGGCTTTGGCCATTTCAGCCGGCGGCGTTCAGTTGTGGGCAGCGGTAGCGCGGACCCATAGGCGGGTGTCGATGACATCGCTTGCTTTCATTGGTTTCGTGAGGAAACCTTGTTGCAGGGAATAGCCCATCAGCCGCTGGATAAAGGCGGCGTCCGCTGGGGTAATTTCGTCCGACCAGCCGAGCCGCTTGCGGGCTTCGGCAACGATGGCCTCCGGCGCGACGGTTTTTCCATCCGAGGTTTGCACGGGCGCCAGTTTGAAGGCGGCGGCGATGACGCTGTTGGATTCAGCCTGGTGCGCGTAGAGGAAGGCGATCGCCTGATGGTTGGCGCGCAATAGTTTTATCAGGTCATTCGGGCGCTTATCGATGGTGCTCTGGGTTGCTGCGATGACGTACCAGGGGTAATTCGGCAGCGCCTGATTGACGTCGAACAGAACGCTGCCGGTGCCGCGCAGAACCGTCTGGCTGATGAACGGCTCCCATTCGAAGGCGGCGCCGACAATGCCGGTGTCGAGCGCTGCATTCATGTTGCCGACCGGCATCTGCACGATCTGCACGTCTTTATCCGGCGTCAGTTTTGCGTGGCTCTGCAGCACATAGCCCCGCAGCAGCACATCCATGCCGCTGCCGCGGGCGTTGCCGGCGATTTTCTGTCCTTTGAGACCGGCCAGATCGTGGATCGGACCGCCGGCCTTAACAACCAAAGCAGCCTGGCCGTAATTGACTTTGGCCAGAATTTGCAATGGCAGGCCGCGGGCGAACCACTGATAGACCGGCGGCGCCCCGGTATAGGCAACATCGATCTTGCCGGCGGCGATTGCCTGCTGGATGGCAGCACCATCGCCGAACGGGGTGAGCTGCACCGCCAGGCCCTGGGCTTTGAAGTAGCCTTCCTGTTGCGCGATTAGCACCGGGGCATTCGCCATCGCGGTCACGTAGCCGATGCGCAACGCCGGCGCATCGGCTAGCGTCGGCGTTGCCGCGCCAAAGATCAGGGCGATCGCCAGCAGATTCAATCTGAGAATTTTCAAAGACCGTATTCTAAACAGTGACATCCGTTTGCACTCCTGAATGTATAATGGGTTTCTTATTTCGCCCGCTCTGGTTGGCAATTTCGCCGATGCGGCGGGTAAGTTCCGAGCGGTATTCTGAAAATCTTCTGTCGCCGCGCGTGGCGATCCGTTCGCGCGGGCGCGGCAGATCGACATTAACTTCGCCGGCGATGCCGTCGGGCGGCAGGCCGAGGATGACGATGCGATCGGCAAGGAAAATCGCCTCGTCGATGTCATGCGTGATGAAAACGATCGTCGGGCCCGTCGCCGACCATATCCGTAACAGCTCATCATTCATCTGCAGGCGGCTGAAAGCATCCAGGGCGGCAAAGGGCTCGTCCATCAGCAGCAGGCCAGGTTCAAGTGCCAGGGTGCGGGCAAGGGCCACGCGCTGTTTCATGCCGCCGGATAAATGATGCGGCATCAGATCCGCCGTTTCTGCCATGCCCACCAGCGCCAGGTAGTGCCGGGCCTGCTCCCGCTGCCTGGCAACGCTGAGCCCGCCGGCCATGCGCAAACCGAAGCGGATATTTTCCAGCACCGAAAGCCAGGGAAACAAATTCGGCGTTTGGAAGACATAGCCAAGCGCCGGATTTTCAGGTGCTGCGTCAGCGCCGCCGATCGACACGCTGCCCGTATCCGGGGCCAAAAATCCGGATAAAAGATTGAGCAGCGTGGTCTTACCGCAGCCTGAGGGCCCGACCAGCGCGACGAATTCCCCAGGCTTCGCCGCAAACGATAAACGGTCAAATACTTCAGCTCCGCCCGGGTAGGCAAAACTGAGCGCGGAGACCTTTAACGTGGCAGATGGGGGATGTCCGGCGTTTTCCATAATCTACTAAATCAATGAACTTAGATGAGAATTGTAATACATGCTAATACAGGTTACGCAAGTGGCCCAGTTGGTCTTGCGGAGAAGGTTGAAGGGGACGGGATGTCGGTTGTCCGCGATAACGCCAGCACGCTGTATCGGCAAATTGCTGATAGGCTGCGCGATGAAATTGCCACCGGGCAGTTTGGGCCGAGCGGGCGCTTGCCATCGGAGGCTGAGTTGGGCCGGCGCTTCGCCGTCAGCCGTGTGACCGTGCGCCTGGCGCTTGGCGAACTCGCAGCCGGCGGGTTGATCGCGCAGCGCAAGGGCAAAGGCACCTATGTTGCCGGTCGGCAAGTGCACCATGAATTGGATACGCTGCGCAGTTTTCACGAATCACTGCGCTTGCAGGGGTTTGATGCCAGCATGCGCATCCTGCGGCTGGAACGCAGAACCAGCCCGCCGGAGCTTGCGGCAGCCTTTGGCCCGGCTTGGCAAAACTGTACTTTTCTGGAACGGCTGCATTTCATAGGCCTGGAACCGATCGCACTCGGCCGGAGTTTCCTGCCGCCGGGATTGGCGGATTTATCAATTAAAGACGCGGAGAATCGTCCCACTTATGCGATTCTCACTGATTACACCGGGCTGGTTTTTGATCGCGCGCGGGTCACATTAGGCGCATGTAACGCCGATAGGGAATTGGAAAGCTTGCTCGAAGTTCCTACAGGAGCGGCGCTCTTGTTGATGGAGCGCACGTCGTATTTTGTAGATAATACGCCGGCCGAGCACTCAGTATTTCACATCCGTCCGGAACGTTATCGTTTTGCGATAAATAGTTATGCTCACAACAGTCCTTAGCCAGTTCGAACCGCCAGTATTGTAGACGGCAGGGGTTCGCCAATCGCCTGGATCTGAACCTCCGGTCTGTCGAATTCGATGGCGCCAAAGGGTGTACAGAACGCGACATCCGCAGCATCTCGGCCAATGCCGATGCGAACCAGGCCGGCGGGATCGGACATCCGCGTTGGATCGAAAAGATACCAAGCGGGTCCGTCTGGCCCGAGCAGAAACGCTTCGAACACCGCGTGGAAATCCGGCGGATCCAGACGGAATGCATAGGCGCTGACATAGCGCGCCGGGATACCTAGAGTCCGGCAGAGTGCGATGCCCAGATGCGCGAAGTCCCGGCAGACACCGGCACGTTGGGTAACGGTGTCGAACGCCGAAGTCAGCGCGTCGGACACGCCGCCTTCATAGAAGACATAATTATAAATCCAGTTACAAATTCCGTTTACGCGCGTGTAGCCAGGGTCGAGCCCGCCAAACGTGCTGCGGGCGAAGCGCTCGAGTTTGTCCGATTGACAATAGCGGCTTGGATAAAGATGCGGGAATACATGTAAAGGCAGGGTTGCGGGGGTCAGTTCAAAAACGGTGCAAGGATCGTCTAGGCAGGGGTTGAGCGAAATCACTGCCTCATAGGTCAGTAAAAATTGGCCGGGCGGCACGATGACCTTCAAATAGCGATTACCGCTTTCCGGCATCACCCAGCGTTCCGCATTCAGCCAGGGCGTCAGGGTCAGCTGCTCGTTTTCAATGGTCTGGTTACCATAATTCTGCGCTTCAACATTGAAGACGAAGGGTGTCTCCACACTGACGCGGTACCCAAGCCTGCAGCCAATTTTGTATTGCATCGACGCAAGGCTCCTGTCTGTCCCGATCCATTAGCCTCCATTCGGAGATGCAAACAACAAAAAGAAGCAGCCTGTCGCGAGGAATTAACGAGCGGCCGAAAAGATCATCTCAAATTCCCAGCTTACGACCTTGGAGGCTATGTGATCAAACGCAGATTCAACCCTCTCTGAAATTCAGCTCGAACAGAATGCCGTCAGGCGCAATGACAAAGAGTTGTCGCAGACCGACCGAGGGAACGTCGTTTTCGACGAGCTCAAGACCCAATTTCATCATCCGCTCACGCATAATTTCGTAACCGCTGCAATTGAGTGCGACATGGTGAAGGGCGCCGGTTTGTGAACGGCTGAATGCCGCTGCTTCGCGATCTGTCGGGTAGTTCAAGTTCGCAGTTGCCACGTGCAGCACGGCATGTCCCTGCGCGTCCAATAGCCACGCAGCATCCGCGACGGATTCTGATCCGGGTGGCGGCGTCGGATGTAACGCCAGAGCATCGCGGAAGAAAGCGAGCGTCGCCGCCAAATCATTGGTGCGGATATTAACATGGTCCAACGTTTGAACGGTCATAACACGCTCCTCTTTAGTTTATTTTTCTAAACTATAGCATGGCGTGCCGCGTTTCGGAAGATTGCATGGGCTTTCGGTAGGCCGCCGGGGCGCAAACGAGGGTGGTCGCAATCTACTCCTGAATTTTTCCTTTAAACTCCCCGGCAAAACTCTCGATCACCCGCCGCAGCGTATCCTCGAAATCATAAACATGCGCCTCATCGCTGAATGTTGCGCAGGCGCGCAGGTGCGGTAATGCCGCGGCATCGCGGTCCAGCATGGCGCGCTTGATGATGACATCGCGCGCGATCCCCTTATCGGCGAATGCTTTCAGGTAATTCGCGCGGACGACCGCGCCGAAGACCACCGTATTTGCCGTGGCGAAAATCCGATAGGCATCGTCCGGGTTGAAACCGTGCCGAGCCATGGCCGCCAAAAAAGCTTCGAGATAATCGACCAGCGTGTCCGGCCCGATCGCCCCCTGCATGTACTGGTCAAGCAGATGCGGCTCGGAGGTGAAGAATTGGAAGAAGGCAGTTGCCATCGCATGCACGGTGCTCCGCCAATCCGGACCAAAATCTCTGAATTTCAGTCTTCCGGCCTGCCGTAAGGACGCCAAGCGTACCAGATCGTCACGACTGCGCACATAATTATAAAGCGTCGCCGTACCAATGCCGAGCTGCGTTGCGAGCGCCGGCATGTTGATCCCCGTCAGCCCCAACGCAATCGCCGCATCGAGCACTTCATCCAATGTCAGTGCCCGCGGGCGTCCAACAACGCGTGAAGCCGGGCCGGGTCGGAGATTTACCTCTTGCATGCGGTTTTAATATCCGATACCAATTCGGAAATCAAATCGGTAATACCGGAGGAAACCAATGCTGGAACGACATCTGGCCGAGCCAAGCTACGATCTTGTCATCCGGCGCGGAACAATTGTTGATGGCTCTGGTGCCGCGCGAAAAATCGCCGACATCGCCATCTCCGCCGGTAAAATCATCGCAATCGGCGATATCCACGAGGCCGGACGCCAGGAGATCGACGCCGCCGGCCTGATCGTGACCCCCGGCTTTGTCGACGTCCACACCCATTATGACGGGCAGGCCACCTGGGCGGAGCGCATGCAGCCGTCCTCCTGGCATGGCGTCACCACCGTGGTCATGGGCAATTGCGGCGTTGGCTTCGCGCCTTGCAAGCCGGCGGATCGCGAAAACCTCATCCGCCTGATGGAAGGGGTAGAGGACATTCCCAACCCGGTGATGACGGCCGGCCTACCCTGGAACTGGGAAAGCTTCCCGGAATTTCTCGATGCGCTGGCGCCGCGCAATTTCGATCTCGATATCGGCGTGCAATTGGCGCATGCGCCGCTCAGGGTTTTCGTCATGGGCGAGCGCGGCATCAGCCGGGAAGCCGCGACCGATGAAGACATCGCGCAGATGGCCGAAATCGCAGAAGAAGCCATGCAGGCGGGTGCGCTCGGGTTCTCCACATCCCGCACCCTCGCCCATAAATCCGCCGACGGCGAAAAAATCCCGACCTATGACGCGGCCGAGAAGGAACTGCAGGGCATCGCCCAGGGATTGAAGGCGGCGGGCGCCGGCGTGCTGCAAATGGTCACGGATCTTGAAGACCCCGAAGCCGATATCGCCATGATGCGGCGGCTGACCGAACAATCCGGCCGGCCGTTATCTTTCTCATTGCTGGAGCGGCCGAACGCGCCGGAGAATGCGATGATCGCGCTGCGGGCGCTGGAGAAAGCCGGCAGGGAAGGGGCGCCGATGCTGGCACAGGTTCCGGCCCGTTCGGTGGGCGTACTGCTCGGTTTGGAAGCATCGGTTAATCCGTTCCAGCAAAACCCGGTATTCAAGGAGATTAAAAACCTCGATTTTGCTGAAAAATTACAGCATTTCCGGGACCCGGAATTTCGACGCCGCCTGTTGGAAGCGGGGGCCGCGCCGCCGATGATGTTCAACTGGGCCGGATTGTTTCCGTTGACCAACGACGCGCCGGATTATGAGCCTGTGCCCGAATTGAGCATTGCCGGCCGGGCCAAAGCCGCCGGCGTGCCGCCGGCCGAATACGCGCTGGACCATATGCTGAACACCCGCGAAGGCCGCGGCCTGATCCTGGCGCCGGTTCTGAACTATGTCGAGGGCGATCTTGAAGTGACCCGCAAGATGATGGCCAGCCCCTACGCCATCGCCGGGCTCTCGGACGGCGGCGCGCATATGGGCGCCATCTGCGACGGCTCATTCCCCACAACCCTGCTGGCGCACTGGGCACGCGACCGCACCCGCGGCCCGCGTTTTACCCTGGAGCAGGTCGTGCAAATGCAAACCAGCCGCACAGCCGCAGCCCTCGGGCTTCATGATCGCGGCCTGCTGGCGCCAGGTCTGCGCGCCGACATTAACGTCATCGATTTCGAAAATCTCAGCGTCAAAGCACCGGAATTCGCCTATGACCTGCCGGCCGACGGCCGCCATCTGGTGCAGCGGGCCGATGGCTACCGCTACACGATCGTCGCCGGCGAGGTCACCTACCGGGACGGTGTTGCCACCGGCGCTCTGCCCGGCCGGCTGGTGCGCGGCGCCCGCGATGCGCAGGGCGTGCCGGCGATCCACCGCGCCGCCGCAGGAGCCGCAGCATGAATTACGATATGAATCGCGATTCCAACCCTGCCGCCATCGACTACGGCAAGCTCGTTCTGGAAGATCGCGTCCATAGCCGCATCTACACGGACCCGGCGATTTTTGACGAGGAGATGGACCGCATCTTCCATCGCGGTTGGGTCTATGTCGGCCATGAGAGCGAAATCCCCAACCGTGGGGATTTTCAGGCCCGGAACATTGGCCGGCAACCGGTAATCTTTATCCGCGGCGATGATGACGAAGTGCGGGTGCTGATGAACCGCTGCACCCATCGCGCGGCGGTCGTTTGTCCGCATGAATCGGGCAATGCGAAGCGCTTCGTCTGCCCCTATCATGGCTGGGCCTTCCTCAACACCGGCGGCCTGCTCGGCGTTCCACATAGTGAGCGCTATGACGACGGTTTTGATAAAAAAGACTACGGCCTGCGCCCGGCGCCGCGCCAGGCGGCGTATCGCGGGCTGATGTTTGCCAGCCTGGCGGCAGACGGCCCCTCGCTCGATGAACATCTCGGGCCGCTGGCGAAAGCCGAGATCGATATTGCGTTCGACCTGTCGCCCGCCGGCAAAATCGACGTCTCCTGCGGCACCCATAAATACGGTTATGCGGGCAACTGGAAACTGCAGGCGGAAAATTCGACCGACGGCTATCATCTCGGTTTTCTGCATCGCAGCTTCGTTGAGATCAGCCTGCAGCGGGCCGGCGTCACCACCGCGCCCGATTACGGCGCCAACGCGCCTTACCGGCTTCGCAGCCTGGGCAATGCCCATGTCGCCTGGGACATGTCGTCCCCGGCCGCGACGCGCTGGCTCACCGGCGGCGCCGCGAAGGTTCCCGCAGCGCAACAGGAATATATCGACTCTCTGGTCGCGGCGCATGGCGAAGAACGCGCCCATAAAATGCTCGCCCGTGGCGGTCCGCATGTGCTGATCTTTCCCAATCTGGTCTTCATCCAGACACATATCCGCATGATCCGCCCGGTTGCGGTCGATCGAACCGAGGTCTTTCTCTACCCTTACCGGCTGACCGATGTCTCCGACAAGATCAACGGCCATCGCTTCCGCGGGCACCAGGCATTCTATGGCCCGGCCGGCGGCGGCGCCACCGATGATCTGGAGGTGTTCGAGCGCATCACCGAGGGCTTGCGCGCGACCGTCGATCCCTGGATCCTGATCCGCCGCGGGCTGGGACAAGAGCAGATAGAGTCCGACGGCGCCGTCACCGGCCAGTTCACCGATGAGCTGAACAACCGCGCCATCCTGCATTACTGGCGCAGCGTGATGAGCGGCGAGAAAATATTGGGCTCAACGCGGGAGACGGCGATCTGACATGCCGAGCTATCACGATATCCAACAATTTCTGTTCTTCGAAGCGCGGCTGATGGATGAGCACCGCTACGACGACTGGCTCGCCCTTTGGGCGGAGCAGGCGCATTATTTCATCCCCGCCGGCGACGATGAGCGTGGCATCAATTATTCGATCGCTTTGGTGAACGAAGAGCGGCCCGGCATCGAGGATCGGATCAAGCGGCTGAAGGGCGGCGCGCATTATGCCCAGGACCCGAAATCGCAGATGTCGCGGGTGGTATCGAATGTCGAGATCCTCGAGGAGAATGAAGGCGAATTGCTGGTAACCTCGACCTTCAATCTCACCGCCTACCGCAAAAGCGTGCTCGACGTCATCGCCGGCCGGACGACGCATCGCCTCAAGCTCAATGGTGCGGAATTTCGTATCGCCGCCAAGAAGGTGCAGTTGGCGACCAGCCGCGGCGTGATGACGAACCTTACGTTCCTGGTCTGAATCATATAGCTGACGAATCCGCGCGCGGCGCCTAGAACAGCGCCCATGCAGAGGATGTCATGGGCAACTTTCGTCTGGGCCGGCGCGTCGATGATCCTGATGTTGGTTGCAGGCTGCGCTGGTGGCGGCCACGGGTATAACGCAGCAAATGGTGGCCCCACTTACGCGCCGACGCATTACTACCCGCCGCCCGGCCCGCCCGACGACCCCTGGGGCCCGTATATCGCGCAGGCTGCCGCACGCTTCCAAATCCCGCAGCAATGGATACGCGCGGTGATACAGCAGGAATCCGGCGGCGAGGAACAGGCGGTCTCGCCGGCCGGCGCCATGGGGCTGATGCAGCTGATGCCGGAGACCTATCAGGATCTGCAGGCGCAATATGGGCTCGGCGCCGATCCGTTCGACCCGCAAAACAACATTGATGCCGGTGCCGGCTATATCAGCCAGATGTACCAGCGCTACGGGGCACCGGGGTTCCTAGCCGCCTATAATGCCGGGCCGGAGGATGTCGATGAATATCTCGCCGGCAACGCCAGCCTGCCGGATGAGACGGTAAACTACCTCGCCATGGTCACCCCAAATCTCGGCACCCAGGTGGCGTTCTCCGGGCCGTTTGCGAATTATCAGGGAGGCTCGGCAGGGCAGGGAGCGCCGACGCCCGCGCAGTTTGCTTCCGGCTGCGACCAGAACGCCGCCTATGATCCGGACCATCCCTGCAGCCCCGCCGCGCAGACCGGCACCATTCAGGGTCAGCCGGCCATCGTCGCTTCAGCCTCCGCCGGTACCTGTAATGCGGACACCGCCTATGACCCAGACGATCCCTGCGCCGCGCAGGGTTCCGGCACGGCCGGCACCTGCGATACCGATACCGCCTATGATCCGAATAATCCCTGCACGCCGGCCCAAACGCCGCCTGTGCAGACCGCGCAGGCCACGCCGATTACGCCTCTCGCCGCGCAGCCCGATTGCGGATCGAGCGCCGTGTTCAATCCCGCATGCCCGGCCTCGGTCATCGCCAGCGTCGAACACGCGCCGCCGCCGCCAAGCCAGGCGGAATTTCAGCCGCTACCGGCGAGCCCGGCCAACTGGGGCATTCAGGTGGGCGCTTTTTCGAACGCGGCTCTGGCCCAGAATGTGGCGCAGAATGCCCTTGTCCAGCTTTCCGGCATCGCTGCAAACGCTGCCGTCGCCGTCAGCTCCACGACCCCGTTCGGCGGCACCATCCTGTACCAGGCCCGCCTGATCCATTTGTCGTCGCAGGAGGCGGTGCAGGCCTGTTCGGCGCTGAATGTCCGCCAACTTCCCTGCGTCGTGGTGCAGCCCGCGAGCGGCTGAGCCGGCGCTCAGCTCTTAAAAAAGGCCAGCAGATCCGGGTTGATCACCTCGGCATGCGTGGTGCACATGCCGTGCGGATAGCCCGGATAGATTTTCAGCGTGCCGTGCTTCAACAATGTGATCGAGATTTTCGCGGAATCATCGATCGGGACGATCTGGTCGTCATCGCCATGCATCACCAGCACCGGCACGTCGATCGCCTTCAAATCCTCGGTGAAATCGGTTTCCGAGAACGCCTTGATGCAATCATAATGCGCCTTGGCGCCGCCGGTCATGCCCTGGCGCCACCAATTATCGATAATGCCTTGCGATATTTTCGCACCCGGCCGGTTGAATCCATAAAATGGGCCAGACGGCACGTCGACAAAGAATTGCGCGCGATTGGCCGCAGTGGCGGCGCGAAAATTATCGAACACCTCAATCGGCAAACCGCCCGGATTGGCGGCAGATTTCACCATGATCGGCGGCACTGCGCCGACCAGTACGGCCTTCGCAACCCGGCCCTTGTCGGCCCGCGCGACATAATGCGCAACTTCGCCGCCGCCGGTGGAATGACCGACATGGATGGCGGATTTCAGATCGAGAAAGCTAGCCAGCGCAATCACGTCGGTTGCGTAATGGTCCATGTCATTGCCGGTGGCGGTCTGTGTCGAACGCCCATGTCCCCGCCGGTCGTGGGCGACCACGCGGTAGCCATGCTCCAGGAAATACAGCATTTGAGTATCCCAATCATCTGCCGATAGCGGCCAGCCGTGATGGAATACGATGGGCTGCGCGTCCTTGGGTCCCCAATCCTTATAGTAGATTTTGACATTATCTTTGGTCGTGACAAAGCCGTCTTCAGTGCCGGTGCTCATAGCGTTTTCCTCTTTTTCGAAGTTTTCTAAATTGAGAATTGAATAACTTCTTTAACCCGCGGGTAAATCTCATTGGCCCAACGGCGGCCTGAGAACACCCCGTAATGTCCGACCCCCGTCTGCACGTGATGCCGCTTCAGCAACGGCCGCAAGTTCGAGCACAGATCGAGCGCCGCGGAGGTCTGGCCAAGACCGCAGATATCGTCGCGCTCGCCTTCTACCGTAAACAGGAATGTTTTGGTGATCGCACTCGGCTTCACTAGGCGGCCGCGCCATTTCAACTCACCGCGCGGCAGATCCTGCGTCTGGAAAATGCGTTCCACGGTTTCCAGATAAAATTCCGCCGGCAAATCCATGACCGCCAGATATTCGTCGTAGAAGGCGCGGTGCGTATCGGCCGCCAACTGGTCCTGGGCAGCAAGCGAACGGAACTGTTTGAAATGCGCGGAGAGATGCTTGTCGAGATTCATCGACATGAAAGCTGTGAGCTGCATGAATCCGGGGTAGACGCGGCGGCCATGGCCCTTATAGCGCCAGGGTACGACCCCAATCATCTTGTCCTCAAACCATTCTATCTTTTTGGTTTTTGCCAGCTTGTTAACGTTGGTCGGGTTGCGGCGCGTGTCGATCGGACCTGCCAGCAGGATCATGCTGCGCGGCGTTGAGGGATTATTATCTTCCGCCATCAGGGATACCGCGGCCAGCACGGCCACGGTCGGTTGACACACGCCGACCACATGGCTGCGCGGTCCGAGGAATTCGAGAAACCGCATGATGTGCTCTACATATTCGTCAAAGCCGAAAACCCCGGCATCGACCGGGATATCACGGGCATTATGCCAGTCCGTAACATAGACGTCGTGGTCCTGCAGCAGCACTTCGATGGTATTGCGCAGCAGCGTCGCGAAATGTCCGGACATCGGTGCGCAAACCAGGACCTTTGGCTGTTCGCGCTCAGTGTCTTTTTTGAAATGCAAAAGGCTCGCAAATGCCGTTGCAAAAACGACTTCTTCCGCGACCTTGACCATGTTATTACCGACCAGAATATCTTTGATATTAAAGTCATGTCTTTGATGGGTAACGCCGGAATAACCAAACACCTCGAGGGCAGCATCAACATGACGCAGCGCGAGCCCGTAAGGCTCCTGCGGCGTGATGGTCCGAAGCAGTCTGCCACCAGTGCGCGCCAGCATGCGTAGCGGGTTCAAAAAGTCAGACCGCGCCTGGTACATTTGGTAAATCATCGAGCGATCCTAAGCGCAATCAGTGTTATTAATACACCGTTACGGGGTGTTGTTGAGATTAAACTTTGCATTGTGCGATCCGGTAAGCTTTACTGAACATGAAGATGTTCTTGCTAAAAAGAAAGGGTAAATAGGAATGGCCGAGGCGAAGCTGCTGATCAGTAGCAAAAATTACTCCTCTTGGTCATTGAGGGGCTATCTGCTAGCGCGGTTGTCCGGCATCGACTTTGTGGAAGAGCGTGTCTCAACGGACGATCCGCGAATGAAGGAGGAGTTGCTGATGCGCACTTCCTCGATACTGGTGCCTTGCCTGATCCATGGCGCCGTCTCCGTCTGGGATACGATTGCGATCGCCGAATATCTGAACGAATTGTTTCCCGATGCGGGCATGTTGCCGAAGGAAAAAAAGGCGCGAGCCTATTGCCGGTCGATCAGCGGCGAGATGCATTCGGGCTTCGCGGCATTGCGCTCTTCCCTGCCGATGAACTTGCGATTTCATAAACCGGGCTTCACGGTCTGGTCCTCGGCGCAGGCGGATATCGACCGCATTACCAGCATCTGGCGGGAGTGCCTGACCAACTGGAAGGGGCCGTTTCTGTTCGGCAAGAAACCGACGATCGCGGATGCCATGTATGCACCGGTGGTAACCCGGTTTTTGAGCTATGACGTCGCCGTCGACGATCTCTGCAAGGCTTACGGCGAGACCATCATGAAATGGGCGCCGATGAAGGAATGGGTGAATGATTCCCATGACGAACCGCAGGAGATCATCGAGCTCGATCTGGATTTCTAGCATTTCATTTAAGCTAAAACGGGCTCCGCGCTTTGCAATGCGGAGCCCGCTTTGTTGTTTTGGTACAATGGTTATTCAGCAGCACTCGTCCAGGGAATAACCGCGGGAATTTCGCAGGGACCTTCAACACCGACCGTGCCAAACTCAGCCGGCGAGGTGATTTCGAGATATTCCATATCCGGCGAGTAATCGAACAGATAATGCGTAATGCCGGGCTGCTGGTGTACGCAATCGCCTGCGGCGACCAGATGTTCCTTGTCGCCGTACATGAAGCGGGCCCAGCCCTTGTTCATAATGACAATGTGAAAATCGGCAATATGCTGGTGCCAGCCGGTACCCTCCTCGGGCGGACGCTCAGGGTTGGCTTTGACCAGCTGGGCAATGACCCGCCCGCCGGTGGCAGCATTGACGCCAAGATCCCGGTACAGGAAAAAATCCCGCAAACCATCCGTACGCCACGGGGTATCGCCGGGTTTCACATGCGAGAATTCGGTGGGCAGTTCCGTGGTTGTGGTCTTTTCGAGCATGGCGGGCTCCGCGGATCGGTGAATGATTGACGATATTTGCACAAAATGCCGCCCGGAGCCAGAAAATTTTGCGCTGCACCATTAATGGACGATTATCAAAAGCTTGGTTTTTTAGACAGAGAAGTATTTTGCCTTCGGATTGAGCACAACGATGGCGCTGGTCGATTGTTCCGGATGCAGCTGATACTCATCCGAAAGGGTGATACCGATCCGCTGAGCATCCAATAATTTCAATAGTTTATCCTGGTCCTCGACATTGGGGCAGGCGGGATAGCCGAAGGAATAGCGAGAGCCGCGATAAGATTGCTGCAGCATTTTATCCAAATCCCGGTCGTCCTCGGCGGCAAAACCCAGTTCGGCGCGGATGCGCTTATGGGTGTATTCGGCCAAAGCCTCGGCCATCTCGACCGAGATGCCATGCAAATAGAGGTAGTCCTGGTAGCGGTTCTCCTCAAACCATTCGCGCGCCACTTCCGAGGCGCGCTGGCCGACCGTGACCACCTGCAAGCCGATCACATCGCGCTCCGCGTCATCCACATCACGGAAGAAATCGGCGATGCACTCACCGTCTTCCTTGGGCTGCCGCGGCAGCGGAAACCGCGCAACCTCGGTCTGCCCGTCCTGATCGAACAGCAGCAGGTCATTGCCCTGGCCTGCCGCCTTCCAGTAGCCGTATACCGCCTGCGGTTTGAGGATATTATCGGCCTCGCACAGATCCAGCATGCGTTTCATCACCGGCCGCAATTCCTGCCGGGCCCAGCCCAGAAATTCATCCAGGCTCTTGCCCTGCTTGCGGAAGCCCCATTGGAACTGAAACAGCGAGCGCTCATTGATAAACGGCACAATCGCCTTCGGCGGCGCTTCCAGGATTTTCGCGCCCCAGAACGGCGGCGTAATCACCGGCACATCGCGAGTCAGCCGGTGGCGGCGCGCCTGCACGGCCTTGATGTCGATCGGCGCGAAGGCGGCCGCATCAGCGGTCCCCAGCTTGCGTTTGGTGTTCTTCGATTTGCCCTTCCGCTTGGACTGAATGACGGCAAGGTAGTTATCGAAATCATTGCCGGTTACCTTGTCCATCAGATGCAGCCCGTCGAAGGCATCGCGCGCATAGGCAACGCGGCCTGACGCATAGGCGGCGACGCAATCATCCTCGACGTAATTACGGGTTAGCGCCGCGCCGCCCAGCATCACCGGAATATCGAGCCCCTGCCGCGACATCTCCTCCAGGTTCTCACGCATGACGACTGTCGACTTGACCAACAACCCGGACATGCCGATGGCATGCGCATGGTGCGCTTTGGCCGCCGTCACCATATCCGCAAGCGGCACTTTGATGCCGAGATTATAAACCTTGTAGCCGTTATTGGTGAGGATGATGTCGACCAGGTTCTTGCCGATATCATGCACGTCGCCCTTGACGGTCGCGAGCACGATAATACCACGCTCCTCGCCGGCCACCCGCTCCATCATCGGCTCCAGATAGGCGACGGCCGCCTTCATCGTCTCCGCCGATTGCAGCACGAAAGGCAATTGCATCTTGCCGGCGCCGAACAACTCGCCCACCACTTTCATGCCGTCCAGCAGAATATTGTTGATGATCTCAAGCGGTTTGTTGGTCTGCAAAGCCTCGTCCAGTTCATCGGTCAGCCCCTTGCGGTCGCCATCGACAATCCGGTCCTTCAGCCGGCCCTCGACCGTCTCTGCGCGTTTCTTCTTGGTGGCATCGGCGGCTTTGCGGTCGGCAAAAATTTCCAGCAGTTTCTGCAGCGGGTCGTAATTCTCTTCGCGGCGATCGAAGATCAGATCCTCGCAGACCTTTACTTCCTCCGGCGCGATCAGATGCAGCGGCCGGATTTTTGACACATGGACAATCGCACCCGTCATCCCGGCCTTCACCGCATGGTCAAGAAATACCGAGTTCAAAACCGCGCGCGCCGCCGGGTTCAACCCGAAAGAGATGTTGGACAGGCCGAGAACAATCTGCACATCCGGAAATTCATCCCGGATCATTTTGATCCCTTCCAGAGTCCATTGCCCGAGTTTCCGGTCGTCTTCGTTGCCGGTGGCAATGGTGAAGGTGAGGGGGTCGATCAGCAAATCGCTTTGCGGTAATTTATATTTATCACAGGCGAATTCGATCAGGCGGCGGGCGATCCGCAATTTATCCGCGGGCTCCTTTGCCATGCCGACCTCATCGATGGTCAGCGCAATCACGCCGGCGCCGAATTTTTTGGCGAGGATCAGCCGGTCGGTGGCATGGCCCTCGCCATCCTCGAAATTGATCGAGTTGATGATCGGCTTGCCGCCATGCAGTTTCAGCGCCGCTTCGATCACCGGGGTCTCGGTTGAATCAATCACCAAGGGCGCATTCACCGATGAGGTGAAACGGGTGATCACCTCGTTCATCTCGAATGTCTCATTCCGCCCGACGAAGGCGGTGCAGATATCGAGCGCGTTGGAAGCCTCGGCCACCTGCTCGCGGCCCATCGCCACGCAGCCGTCCCAATCGCCTGCTTCCTGCAACTCCCTCCATTTTTTCGAACCATTGGCGTTACAGCGCTCGCCGATGGAAAAATAGCTGTTCTCCTGCCGCAGCGGGGTCGCGCCGTACAGGCTGGCAACCGAGGGTATCCAGATCGGTTTCCGGAGTACCGGCGCAGGCCGCGGATTCCCCAGCCGCTTCAGCATCGCATCCAGGCCCTGAATATGTGGAATCGACGTCCCGCAACAGCCGCCGATCAGATTCACCCCATCCTCAACCACAAACCGCTCAACCCAGCTCGCCATGTCCTCGGCATTGAGCGGGTAGTGGGTTTTGCCGTCGACCAGCTCCGGTAATCCGGCATTGGGCTGCACCGAAATCAGCCCAGGCCAGTTCCGCGAGAGAAACCGCACATGCTCGGCCATCTCTTGCGGGCCGGTGGCGCAGTTCAGACCCATCAATGGGATGTCCAAGGCATGGATGACGGTTGAAGCGGCGGCGATATCCGGTCCGACCAATAATGTTCCGGTGGTCTCCACCGTGACCTGCACGAAAATGGGAATATCGGACCCGGCCGCGACCCGGGCCCGCTTGGCGCCGTTAACCGCGGCCTTTATTTGCAGCGTGTCCTGGCAGGTCTCGATCAGGATGGCGTCCACCCCGCCGGCAATCAGCCCCTGGCTTTGCACGAACAGCGCGTCCTCCAGCGGGTCGTAGGCGATATTGCCGAGGCTGGGCAGCTTGGTGCCCGGGCCGATGCTGCCGATCACATAGCGGGTGCGGCCATCGGCGAAGGATTCCACGGCTTCGCGCGCCAATTCACCGGCAATCTTGTTGATCTCGAACGCCCGGTCTTCGAGCTGAAACTCGCCAAGCGTGATGGACGATCCGCCAAAGCTGTTGGTCTGAACCATATCGGAACCGGCTTCGAAATAGCCTTTATGGATATCGCGCACCAAATCCGGCCGGGACAGGTTCAGAACCTCGGTGCAGTTCTCCTTGTCCCAGTAATCCTTCTCGATATCCAGGGTCAGCGCCTGCACACGCGACCCCATGCCGCCGTCGCAAAGCAGGATATGGTGTTGCAGCGCTTCGAGCAGATGGGGCTTGGTCATCCTTGTGAGATACTCCGGTTTAGCGCCGTGTCCAGATTACGAAATTCATCCCTGCCTGCAGATTCCATTAACTTGCAGTCAGTCGAACCGGCACACTTGGCAGGTTATCTTCAAGGCCGATAACTCGCCCGGCGTTCTCTTCCCCATCCTGGCTGACGGCTTCAGTAGCGGTAGTGATCCGGCTTGAAGGGACCGGACGTGCTGACGCCGATATAGGCAGCTTGCTTCGCCGTCAGCGTCGTCAGTTCAACGCCCAGCTTTTCAAGATGCAGCATCGCGACTTTTTCATCGAGAAGCTTCGGCAGCACGAAAACCTCGTTCTTATACTCACCCTGCCTGGTCCATAATTCGATCTGCGCCAGCACCTGATTGGTGAATGAGGATGACATCACGAAGCTCGGATGCCCGGTGGCGCAGCCGAGATTAACCAGTCGTCCTTTGGCGAGCAGAATGATTTTCTTGCCATCCGGGAATTCAACCTCATCGACCTGGGGCTTAATTTCGGTCCATTGGAAGTTGGCAAGCCCGCCGACCTGGATCTCACTGTCGAAATGACCGATGTTGCAGACAATCGCCATATTTTTCATGGCGCGCATATGCGCGACGGTAATGACATCAGCGTTTCCGGTCGCGGTAACAAAAATATCGGACCGTTTGGCCGCGGTCTCCATCGACACCACTTCATAGCCCTCCATCGCCGCCTGCAGCGCGCAGATGGGATCGATTTCGGTTACGAGCACGCGGGCGCCGCCGTTGCGCAGTGACGCCGCCGAGCCCTTGCCGACATCGCCAAAGCCGGCCACGGTCGCAACCTTGCCTGCAAGCATCACATCCGTTGCGCGCCGGATCGCATCCACCAGCGATTCCTTGCAGCCGTAGAGATTGTCGAATTTTGATTTGGTCACGCTGTCGTTGACGTTGATGGCGGGGAAGGGCAGTTCGCCGCGCTTGGCAATTTCATACAGGCGATGCACGCCGGTCGTCGTCTCTTCAGACACGCCCTTGATGTTCGCAACAGTTTTGGTGATGGTGCCCGGCTTGCGGGCGACAAACGCCTTGAGCGCGCGGTGAAATTCGATTTCCTCGGCGTTTTCAGGCTCAGGCAGCGTTCCTCCCGCCTCAAGCTTGGCGCCGAGCAGCGCAAACATCGTGGCGTCGCCGCCATCGTCCAGAATCAAATTGCAGGTCTCGTTGTTACCCCAATCGAAGATGCGGTCGACATAATCCCAATACTCGCCGAGCGTTTCGCCTTTGATCGCAAAGACCGGCACGCCAGAAGCTGCGATCGCGGCGGCCGCATGGTCCTGGGTTGAGAAGATGTTGCACGACGCCCAGCGCACCTGCGCCCCGAGTTCGGCCAGAGTCTCAATGAGGACCGCGGTCTGGATGGTCATATGCAGGGAGCCGGTTATCCTGGCGCCCTTCAGCGGTTGGGATGGACCGTATTCCTCGCGCAGCGCCATCAGCCCGGGCATTTCAGTCTCGGCGATGTCGATCTCCTTGCGGCCCCAGCCGGCCAGCGAGAGATCGGCCACAATGAAGTCATTCACGTCGGTCTTGGCGGCAGTTGCCATGACGATTCCCTTTGAGTGATGAGGTGGGGCGAAAGCTTGAGCTTAAAACGCTGGCCGCAGCGCTTCGACGAGGTCGGTCTTTTCCCAGGAGAAGAAGTCACCCTCCGGCGGGCGGCCAAAATGACCATAGGAGGCGGCCCGCTGATAAATCGGCCGGTCAACCTTGGTGGGGTCCTTGCCGCTGATCATCGTCGCAGCCGGGCTGGCCAAGCGCTGCACAATCGACACCCTGGGCGATATGCGCCGATTGCTCGTGCAGATGGCAGCTGAACTCGGCGCGATTCCAATGGAAGCCATGCTGCTCATAGCCGATCCGGCGGACCGTCGCGCGGGCGGCGGCCTCGATCTCGTCGTTCGAAACCGGCTCCGCCGAGCGGACTTCGCCGGCCAGAATGATTCGGTTGGTGGTGACCATGGTCTCACAGGCGACGCGGGCGACCGGGTCCTTTGAGAGGAACAAATCGACGACTGCGTCCGAAATCTGGTCCGCCACCTTGTCCGGATGGCCCTCAGAGACGCTCTCCGACGTGAAAAGATAATTTTTGCGCATGAAAACGCTACTCCTAACGCCCCTATATTACGTATATAAATACATCGTTATATACGAATGTCCATGTCGAAATGCAGAGTACTATGGGCGGCCAGGGGCGACATGGCTTTCCCCAGCTTGCCAGATGCATAAGTTCGACCCATTTCCAATGTATGGGAGATGCCTCCGACACGCGAATTCCGATCCTGTTCGGCGCGCAAGCTGAAAATGGGGATGCCTTTCTCGCCGAGGATGGCGGCGAGCCGATCATCACCGGCTTTGTCGAACGCTTCACGTTGCCGACCGCCAACTTCGGTCACGCCCAGGGGTGTAGCTGCTGCATCCCGCGCGGCCCTGCCGCAGAGGCGCTGGGGCGCATGTTCCTCGCCCGGGCCACCGGCGCCGCTCCCTTTTTCAAGCGTGTTATTATCCACGCTTCGGCCGCCGGCGAGGCTGCGGTCCGCGACGCCATCGGCGGCGATGTTATGACGGCAGCGCGCTACCGCTTGCCGGATTGAACTTTGGGAATGCGCCTGGCCCGCGGCTGGAAGACAGGCTGAATTCTGTCAGCGTCAACGATGCGGCATAGCCGCCAACCAGGCCGGACACCTAATATTTTTCGTAAGCGCCGTTTCAAGCGCTCGCAAATTCATCCAGTTTCCGCAGATAGCCTTGCCGGGTTTCACCATCCAGAAATGCACCGAGAAAACTGTTCCGGGCAAGCGTGACAAGCTGCGCTTTCCCAAGCCTTCGCCCCGCCGCGGCAGCGCGAAAATTCTCCGCGATGTAGCCGCCGAAATAGGCGGGATCGTCGGAGTTGATGGTGGCGCGCAGGCCCAGATCCAGCATCCTGTCGATCGGATGCTCCGCCATGTCCGGCACCACGCAGAGGCGGAAATTGGAGAGCGGGCAGACGGTCAGCGCCATCTGCGATGCGGCAAGGCGCCGGATGAGTTCAGGGTCCTCCAGCGCGCGGTTGCCATGGTCCAGCCGGTCGATATGCAGAAGGTCCAGCGCCTCCCACACATAAGCCGCGGGCCCTTCTTCACCGGCGTGGGCAACCCGCTTCAGCCCGGCAGCGCCGGCGGCTGCGAACACCCGGACGAATTTCTCCGGCGGATGGCCTTTCTCCGATGAATCGAGCCCAACGCCGGCGATCCTGCCGAACCAGGGCTCAGCCATTCTGAAAGTCTCAAAGGCGGCTTCCTCGTCGAGATGGCGCAGGAAGCAGAGGATCAGCTTTGAGGTAATGCCAAATTTTTGCTCCGCCGCCGCCATGCCTGCCAGAATGCCCTCGATAACCACCGCAAACGGGATGCCGCGATCGGTATGTGTTTGCGGATCGAAAAATATCTCCGCATGCAGCACGCCGTCCGCCGCTACCCGGGTGAAATAGGCCAGCGTCAGTTCGAAGAAATCCTGCTCGGTGCGGAGCACCTGCGCGCCGGCGTAATAAATGTCGAGAAAATCCTGCAAATTCGAGAAATCATAGGCGGCGCGGACTTCTTCCACGCTTTTATACGGCAGGACGATCTTGTTGCGGCCGGCCAATGCGAACATCAGCTCGGGCTCCAGCGAGCCCTCGATATGCAGATGCAGCTCCGCCTTGGGCAGGCCGGTGATGAAGCTGTCCATATCCGTCATTCGCCACTCCTCATCCATACCGTATCTTAAGTTCCCCGGCGTTTTTTACCACCCTGTGTCCCGTTCGAATTCCATCCCGATTGTTTCAACTCCGGGACCGGCATGTTAAATGGGCGCATGACTCGTTCTTTGATTGTCGCGATGGGGGCTGATCATGGCGGAATCGGTTTGAAAAACCGGTTGGCCGCCGTGCTGATCGAAGGCGGCCATCAGGTGTTGGATTTCGGCACCGACGGACCTGCCAGCGTCGATTATCCGGATTTCGCACAGGCCGTGTGCAAATCCATCATCGAAAAATCCGCCGATCTCGGCATTCTGGTCTGCGGCACCGGCATCGGCATGTCGATCGCCGCCAATCGCTTTCCGGAAATCCGCTGCGGCCTGGTGCATGACGTCACCACCGCCAGGCTGACACGGGCGCATAACGACGCCAATGTGCTGGCACTCGGCGCCCGCATCATCGGCGAGGAAGTCGCATTGGATATTCTCGGCGCATTTTTGAGCACCCCCTATGAAGGCGGCCGCCACGACCGCCGGATAGCCAAGCTGAACCCGAACCCTGCGGAAGCAACACCATGAACGATGCGAGATTGTCGCCCAGCCAAACCCGGTTTTTCAACGCCGCTTTGGCTGAGACGGACCCCGAAATGGCCGCCGCCATCAGTGCGGAATTGGTCCGCGAACAGGACGGTATCGAGCTGATCGCATCCGAAAACATCGTTTCTGCGGCGGTGCTGGAAGCCCAGGGCTCGGTGCTGACGAATAAATATGCCGAAGGCTATGTCGGCAAGCGCTATTACGGCGGCTGCGCGGCGGTGGATATCGCCGAGACCTTGGCCATCGAGCGCGGCAAAAAGCTCTTCGATGCCGGCTTCGCCAATGTGCAGGCAAATTCCGGCAGCCAGGCCAACCAGTCCGTATTTCTGGCGTTGCTTCATCCCGGTGACACGATCCTCGGCATGAGCCTCGCGGCCGGCGGCCATCTCACCCACGGTGCCGCCCCCAACATGTCTGGCAAATGGTTCAACGCCGTCCAGTACGGGGTGCGCAAGGACGACGGCCTCCTCGATTACGATGAACTTGAATCTCTGGCGCGCTCGGCAAAACCGAAGCTGATCATCGCCGGCGGTTCGGCCTATCCGCGCTTCATCGATTTCGAACGTTTCCGGAAAATTGCCGATGAAGTCGGCGCGTATTTCATGGTCGACATGGCGCATTTTGCCGGGCTAGTCGCCGCCGGGATCTACCCGTCGCCGATACAGCACGCGCATGTGGTCACCACCACCACGCATAAAACCCTGCGCGGCCCGCGCGGCGGCATGGTGCTCACCAATCACGAGGATATCGCGAAAAAAATCAATTCGGCGATCTTCCCCGGCCTGCAGGGTGGCCCGCTGATGCATGTCATCGCCGCCAAGGCGGTCGCCTTCGGTGAGGCGCTGCGTCCGGATTTCCGCGCCTACCAGAAAGCCGTGGTGGAAAATGCCAAGGCGCTCTCCGCAACCTTGGTCGACCAGGGTCTCGCCATCGTCACTGGCGGCACCGACAGCCATTTGCTGCTGGTGGATCTGCGGCCGAAGCACGTCACCGGCAAGGCCGCCGAGGCCAGCCTGGAGCGCGCGCATATGACCGCAAATAAAAATGCCATTCCCTTCGATCCGGAAAAGCCGTTCATCACGTCGGGCATCCGCCTCGGCACCCCGGCCGCCACCACGCGCGGCTTCGGCGTCGCCGAATTCCAGGAAGTCGGCCAGATGATCGGCGAAGTGTTGGACGGCCTCTCCAAATCCAACGACGGCGGCAACGAGACGGTCGAGAAAGCCGTGGGCCTGCGGGCCAAGGCGCTCTGCGCCCGCTTCCCGATTTACGGCTAAATCATATGCGTTGTCCGTTTTGCGGCGAAGCGGATACCCAGGTGAAGGACAGCCGCCCCACCGAGGATAGCAGCGCCATTCGCCGCCGCCGGTTCTGCGGCAGCTGCAGCCAGCGCTTTACCACCATCGAGCGTGTGCAATTGCGCGAACTGATGGTGGTAAAAACCGATGCGCGCCGCGTCGCCTTCGACCGCGACAAGCTGGCCCGCTCGGTCCGCATCGCGCTCAACAAGCGTCCGGTGGATGAGGAGCGCATCGAACGCATCGTCAACGGCATCGTCCGCCAGTTGGAGGCCAGCGGCGAAACCGATGTGAAATCCGACGATATCGGCAAACTGGTGATGGAAACGTTAAAGGAAGTGGACGCCGTCGCCTATGTCCGCTTCGCTTCGGTCTATCGGGATTTCCGCGAAGCCAAGGATTTCGAGGCATTTCTCGGCCTGATGGGCGAAGCCAAGCTTCCAACCCGCAATGACTGACGCGGCCACCGACGCTAAGCATATGCAGTCGGCCATCACCTTGGCCCGCCGGGGCTTGGGCGATACCGCCCCCAATCCTTCCGTCGGCTGCGTCATCGTCAAGGATGGGACAGTCATCGGCCGCGCCCGCACCGCCGCCGGCGGCCGCCCGCATGCGGAAACCGAAGCTTTACGCCTGGTGGGCGCCGCCGCGCGCGGCGCCACCGCCTATGTCTCGCTGGAACCCTGTTCGCATTTCGGCAAAACCCCGCCTTGCGCCAATGCACTGATCGCGGCGGGGCTTGCCCGGGTCGTCATTGGCGCCCGCGACCCGAACCCGAACGTGAACGGGCAGGGGGCCGCATTACTGCGCGGCGCCGGGATCGAGGTGGTGGAAGACGTGCTGAATGCACAGGCGCAGGCCGTGATCAGCGGTTTTGCGATGGTGCAGATCGCCGGCCGGCCTTTGGTGCGGCTGAAACTGGCCTCCACCTTGGACGGTAAAATCGCCACAAGGACCAAGGAAAGCCAATGGCTGACCGGCGTCGCCGCGCGCAAGGCGGCGCATGCCATGCGCGGGTGCCATGACGGGGTAATGGTCGGCGTCGGCACCGTGCTGAGCGACGATCCCGAACTCACTTGCAGGATCGATGGGTTTCGCAGTGCAAAGCTTGTCCGCATCGTCGTCGATAGCCATCTGCGCACTCCGCTTCTGTCGAAATTGGTAAGCAGCGCTGCGGAGACGCCGGTATGGCTGCTGCACCGCGACGGCGCGGACCCCGCCCGCAAACACGCTCTGGAAGACGCCGGCGTCAAATTGCTGGAAGTGCCGGGCGGCACCGCCGGGGTGGATTTGACCGCCGCCTTGAAGGCGCTGGCAAAAGCCGGCCTCACCCGCATCCTGGCGGAAGGCGGCGCCTCCATTGCAGCGGCCCTTTTGCGCGACCATCTGGTGGACAGGCTGGCCTGGTTTCACGCCCCCGGCATCATCGGCGGCGACGGTTGGCCGGCCGCACAGGCCTTCGGCGTGGCGCAACTGGCGGATATGCCGCGCTTCACGCTGCGGGATCACGAGCAATGGGGCGATGATATTTTGAGTAACTATAAGGCTACTGTCTGATGTTCACCGGATTGATCACCGGGGTCGGCACCGTGCGCGAAGTGCTGCCGATCGGCGGCGGCCGGGATGCCCGCTTCGTCATCGCCGTGCCTGCGAATAATGCAGAATGGTCCGGCATTGCCGGCGCCAAGCTCGGCGCCTCCATCGCCTGTTCCGGGTGCTGCCTCACCGTCATCGAGCGCGGCGCCGATTATTTTACCGTTGAGGTCTCGGCCGAAACCCTGGCCTTCACAACCCTTGGCGCCTGGCGGCCGGGCTCGCTGATCAACCTCGAAGCCTCGCTGCGCCTTGGCGACGAGATGGGCGGCCATCTGGTCTCCGGCCATGTGGACGGGGTGGCGAGGGTCACCGGCGCCACGCCCGAAAACGGCTCAACCCGCTGGCGTTTTTCCGCCCCCCCGGCCATCGCCCGGTTCATCGCCCCGAAAGGCAGCATTGCGATTAATGGTGTTTCCTTGACCGTGAATGAGGTGGAAGACCGGCTCGGCCATGAGCAAGTTACGGAATTCGGCGTGAACATCATCCCGCACACGGCAGAGCATACGAATTTCTCGGCGCTCAAGCCCGGCCATCCTGTCAATATAGAAATCGACATGCTGGCCCGCTATGTCGCCCGGCTGCAAAGCTTCCCGCATGGCTGAAAGCACCCTATCTGACATTCGAATGGGCAATCCCGGCTACAGCCGCCGGATCGCGCTTAAGGAGTTTTCCCGATGGACGGGTTGAAGTTGACGTTAAAAACCGCAGGTCTGCACGATTACATCTCATCCGCCGCCGAGATTATCGACGAGGCGCGGGCCGGCCGCATCTTCATCCTGGTGGATGACGAAGACCGCGAAAACGAAGGCGATCTCATCATCCCGGCGCAATTCGCGACCCCGGATGCCGTCAACTTCATGGCCAAGCACGCGCGCGGGCTTATCTGTCTCGCCATGACCAAAGGCCGCTGCGAGCGCCTCGGCCTGCCGATGATGGCCCAGGCCAACGGCTCCCGGCACGAAACCGCTTTCACGGTTTCCATCGAGGCGAAAGACGGCGTCACCACCGGTATTTCCGCCGCCGACCGGGCCCGCACAATTTCAGTCGCAATCAACTCCGAACTCGGCCGCGACGATATCGTCACCCCCGGCCATGTGTTCCCACTAATGGCGCGCGATGGCGGCACGCTGGTGCGCGCCGGCCATACCGAAGCCGCGGTCGATATCGCCCGGCTCGCCGGCCTCACCCCCGCCGGCGTCATCTGCGAGATCATGAATGACGACGGCACCATGGCCCGGCTGCCGGACCTGGTTGCGTTCGCGCAGCGCCATAACCTCAAGCTCGGCACCATCGCCGATCTGATCGCGCATCGCCGGCGCACCGAAAAACTGGTCAAGCGGGTAGAGCAGGGGGTCTACGCCAACCCGCGCGGCGGCCAATGGCGCGTTATCGCCTATCAGAATCTCGTCGATCAGGTGGAACATCTTGCCTTCATCATGGGCGACCTCGCCGATGATGCGCCGGTCATGGTGCGCATGCATGCGGTCGATACCATTAGCGACATCATGGGCGGCGAGCATCTGTTCAGCCTGCGCGGCGCCATGCGCATGGTGGTCGAAGAAAAGCGCGGCGTCGTCGTGCTGATCCGGGAATCGCGCCCCAATGCCGTGTCCGACCGCATTCGCCAGATGATGCATCTCAGCAAGGCTGAACCGGCTTTGCGCGATTACGGCATCGGTGCGCAGATCCTGGGCGATCTCGGCGTCAAGGACATGGTCCTGCTTTCGAATCACGAACGTACGATCATCGGTCTTGAAGGCTACGGGCTCAACGTTATCGAGCAGCGCAAAATCGAAATCGCGGACGAGGATAAGGTGGGAACACCGTGAGCACGGCGGATGCGCCGCTGCCGGTAGCCCCGCAACTGACCGGAGCGCCGCCCAGTATTCTGCTGATCCGCGCGCCGTATTACGCCGAGGTGGTGGATGGCATGACCGCCGCGGCTGAAACAATTTTGGCTGAGGTTTCCGCCAGCGTCGAGAAAATCGACGTTGCCGGGGCGTTCGAACTGCCGCAGGCGCTGCGGATTGCGCTGCGCGGCAAAAAGCGCTTCGACGGTTTCCTGGCGCTGGGCTGCGTCGTCCGTGGCGAGACCGATCATTACGAATTCATTTGCAATACCGCCATGGACGGCTTGATGCAGGTGGCGCTGCAATATGGCATATGCCTCGGCACCGCCTTGCTGACCGTAGATACGGTGGCGCAGGCGCAGGCGCGCTCACGCGAAACCGGCGATAATAAAGGCGCCGAGGCCGCGGTTGCCTGCCTGAAGCAAATTGCCATAGCCCGGATGTTGGAAGCGGTATGAACGACAAGACCAGACCGCGCACGCTCTCCCGCGTTGCCGCGGTGCAGGCGCTTTTTCAAAGCGAGCAAAGCAGTCAGAGTGCCGAGACCGTGATCGATCAGTTCGTGCGTCATCGCTTCGGCGACGTTCCAGGGCATGGCGGCCTCGATGATGGCCATGTGACCGAGGCACAGGTGCCGCTATTCGCCCGCATCGTCCGCACCGCAACCCTGCAGCAGGATACGCTGGATGCCGTGCTGATCAGCGCGCTTCCGGAAACTTGGCCGCTGGAGCGGATCGACCCGGTATTGCGCGCCTTGATGCGCGCCGGCGCCGCCGAATTATGGATGGCCGACGGCCCGCCGGCAAAAGTCGTCATCAACGAATATCTCGACGTTGCGCATGGTTTCTTCTCAGGCGACGAAGCCCGGCTGGCCAACGGCGTGCTCGACAAGGTGGCGCATCTGCTGCGCCCGGCTGAATTCGCCGAGACCCAGTCCTGAGCAGCGAATTTTCGCGAATCGCGGCTTACTTCGCCCCACTGGCCGGCGTTGAGGGACTTGGGCTGAAGGACGACGCGGCGCTGCTCCGGCCGCCGCCCGGCCGTGAACTGGTGCTCACCGTCGATCAGATGAACGAGGGTATTCATTTTCTCTCCGGCGACGCGCCGGATCTGATCGCTCGCAAATTACTGCGCCGGAACCTGTCCGATCTGGCGGCGATGGGCGCTGAACCCTTGGGTTATCTTCTCACCACCGCATTGCCGAAATCCGTTGACGAGGACTGGCTGCGGCTTTTTGCTGAAGGACTGCAGACCGATCAGCAGGCATTCGGCATCAAACTTTTCGGCGGCGACAGCTCCTCAGCGCTTGAACAAATCTCCTTGACCGCGACCCTGATCGGCCATGTGGCTCCGGGTGCGGCCTTGCGCCGCAACGGCGCCAAAGCAGGTGATGAAATCTGGGTGACCGGCACGATCGGCGACGCCGCATTGGGCCTGCGCGCACGCCGTGGCGAGATCGATGATCCAACCGGATTTCTGATCAACCGGTCGATCCTCCCAGCCCCGCGTCTGGGTTTGCGGCTTGCAAATATCGCCTCCGCAGCCATCGATATTTCCGACGGCCTTGTGCAGGACCTCGGGCATATCTGCAAAGCCAGCGGCGTCGATGCCGTCATCGAAAGCCATCTCGTTCCAACATCGCCGCAAGCCGCAGCGTTCGGCGACGCAGTGCTTGAAGCACGGCTAACGGACGGAGATGACTACGAATTGCTGCTGGCTGCTCCTTTGGCCAATGCGGGCGCTTTGAAAGCCGCCTGCAGCCAACTTCAAATCACCAAAATAGGCCAATTCACGCAAGGCGCCGGAACGGTCAAAGTCCTGGATAAATCAGGCAACATTCTGCAATTCCAAAAACCCGGCTGGTCGCATTTTTAAACGGTCATTGGAATCAGCCAAGCCCCATCTGCACCGGCACCTCATCCGGAATTGACGGCGGCGTCTCGTCCGGCCCCGGCGGCAGCTCAACGGGCGGCCGGTCCGGCAACGGATCATTCGGCGGCTCTACAATGGGTGGCCGTTCGGGCGGAATATCCGGTCCCGGAACCGGCGGAATAATCGGCCCTCCCGGCGGCAGGGGAGCTGGCGCCGGGGGCTGTTCGGGCGCGGCCTGCGGTCCCATTACCCGCCGGAAAAACCCCTTGCGGCGCCCCGGCTGTTTGCGTTGAACCTGACTGGCGTGGACGATCTCATGAATGAATTGCATTTTTCTGATCACCGGCTCCGAGAGAATGAAAGGGTACAAATCCGAATACCCCATGCTTCGATTTAGGTTGTTCAACGCGAATGTCAGCGGCAGCCAGGCGCTGATCAATGTCTCGACCGAGGCCGCATGATGCGGATCGAAATCCAGATCGGCATGCAACGCTTTATTCTTGGTCGCCATCGGATGGATGCGCAGGCCGAAAGTGCTGGCGGTCTCCAGCGTGTCGACGATGTGCAGGTAATGCGCCCAGGTCTCGGCAAAATCCTCCCAGGCATGCGCCGTCGCGTAGGCTGAAATGTAATTGCTTTGCCAATCCGGCGGCGCGCCCTGCGCGTAATGCAACTGAAGCGCCTCGCCGTAATCCTGCCGCTCATCGCCGAACACGGACCGGCATTCCTGCAGCCGGCCGGCATCCCGCACCAGCAGATCCCAGAAATAATGCCCCACCTCATGCCGGAAATGGCCGAGCAATGTGCGATAGGGCTCGCCCATCGAATTGCGCAGCTGTTCACGATAGGCGTCGTCCGCCTCATTGAGGTTGATGGTGATTAGCCCCGCATCATGGCCGGTCAGCACTTCCGTCTGCGCTTCATCCTCGATCAGAAAATCGAAGGCCAGACCGTGCTCCGGCTCGTCGGCAAGGTTTTTGAGCGGTAGCTTCAGCGCGATCAGCGTGTAGAACAGGCGGTGCTTGGCAATTTCCATCTGCTGCCAACGCAGCAGGTTCTCATCCACCGAGAGATCGGGGATGGTGTGGTTATGCCGGCAAGCCAGGCAGAATTTGGATTCCTGGTCCGCCGCGATCAGCCAGTTGCAGGCATCGAACCGGATATTGTCGCAATAACGCACTAACGGCCGTTTGCGGGTAAGGGCAACGTAAGTGTCGCCATCGTCCTCAAGCGCCGCCAGCTCGCCGGTGACGGGCAGATAGCCAAGTGCGAGACCACAGGTCCCGCAAAATCGATTTTCGAAATAGATTGCCTGTCCGCAAGCCTGGCATTTAAAAAGCCGCATCTTCGCTCCGAATGGGTGGCATGTTGCCCGAATATTGGGAGGAAACCGGATTTATCGAGTGAATTTTATGCCACAAACGAAAAAGCCGCACGGTAAACCGTACGGCTTCGCAAATGCCAGGCGCCGCCGAACCGGCAGCCGGAAAAGCCTACTTGATCTTCGCTTCCTTGAATTTGACATGCTTGCGCACGACCGGATCGTACTTGTTCAACTCCAGCTTGGTGGTCTGCGCGCGCGCGTTCTTCTTGGTCACGTAGAAGTAACCGGTATCCGCGGTCGAGATCAGCTTGATTTGAACGACGTTTGACTTAGCCATAATGAATTCTCCACAAGATCAATATTGGCGAAGCCAATGAAATTGATCACAAACTATAGCGCGCCCTATGGCCCAACCGGGCCGGTTTGGTCAAGCCCTGTCAGGGCTGCGCATAGCTCCTAAGGCAGTAATGCGGCCTGATAAGCCGCCGGCGTCGCCATTAGAAACCGAGCAGCTGAGATATCCAAATCGCCGCCGATATCGGCCGGGCAGGTATTGCGGATCGCCAGAATCATGTCGATCGGCATGGGAGCGCGGCCGGCCCGGGCCTTGGCATCGGCGGCTGCCATCAGGTCTGTGCCGGCGCGCAGCGCGTTGATCTGGGCGCTCAGATTCTGCGCGCCAAGGCTGGTGCAAAGCTGCGGGATGACGCCCAAAGTCTGCAGCGGCCAGCCGCGCGGCGCCAGCACCCGGCTCCAGGTGATGAACAGCTCGCCGCCATCGGGCAAACTGGTCACCGCCTGCACCAGACCCTTGCCCAAGGTGGCGCTGCCAACCACGACCGCGCGCCGGTTATCGGCCAAAGCGGCCGCCAAAATCTCGGCCGCACTCGCAGTCTGGCCATCGACCAGCACGACCATCGGCAGGCCGGCCGTTATATCGCCGCCCTCAGCGGCAAATTTCTGGTCCGCATCCGGGTCGCGTCCCGCCGCCGCGGCGATGGTCCCGGCCGGCAGCAGCGTATCGGCAATCAGCACCGCCTGGCGCAACACGCCGCCGCGATTGCCGCGCAGATCGATCACCAGCCCAGCCGGCGCGGGAACCTGCCCGAGCCCGTTTACCAAAGCGGCCGAAAACTGGTCGCTGGTGCCCTTGTTGAAACCAGTGATTTTTAGCGCCAGAAAATTCTGTGCCGCCGGCCTGCTGGTGAACATCTCTGGAAATACCGTCTGCGGCGGCACATAGGCGCGGGTCAGCACCACATCGGCGGCGGGCGATCCGCCGGCCGGGTCTTCCACCCGCAAGGTGACGGTCGAGCCGAGAATGCCGCTCAAATTGGCGTTCAGCTTCGCCAACTGGCTTGCATAAGCGGCCTGCCCGTCGATCGCGATCACCAATGTGCCCGGCGACAACCCGGCTTCCGAGGCCGGGCTGTCCTCGGTGACGGTTGCAATCACGACATAATTGCCCTGCCGCCCCAGCGTCAGTCCCGTGCCGGCAATACCGGTGATCATCAGTTGGTCCTGGGCGGCTTGCAAAGGCGGTTCGTAGCGCGAATAGGGATCGAAATGATTGAAAAGCTCATCGAAGAAACTGCTGATCAGCCCCTGGGTGCCGGCCGCCTGCAACGCAGGCGAGGCGGAATAGCCGGCCGCCGCCACGGCTGCCGCGGCCGCACCCCAGGCCACGGCATCGCTTGGCGGGGGAGCTGCCACTGCGATCAGCAGCTGGTCGGGGCTGTAGAGCCGGATCTGGCCATCCTGCAGCGTCGCATTCAAATCTGGATCCAAAGCAGTCAGGCCCTGCAGCCCCCAAATGCTCATTTGCGGCACGCTGAGCTGCTGCAGGGAACGCGGTTCGATATAGTTCAACGCCGCCGCCCAAACCGAGGCCGCGGTCGCGGTATCGAACCCGCTGGATGCAGCCGCCGGTTGCGACAGCATGCCGGCCGGCAGGATGATGCAGATAAGCAACAGTAAGGCAGATCGGTTCAACGCCGTCGTTTCTGCTTGGTTTTGCGGTGCCCGGCCGGTTTTTCCGGCGATGATCTTGGCTGCTTCTTCGGGGGTGAGAACACCCGCACCGGTTTCGAGATCGATCCGGTAATGACATTGAATATCAGCCCGCCGGTCACCGGCCTTGCTTCCGCCAGCCGTACCTCGACATTCTGCGCCAGTTGAAAGCTCATTCGCGTGCGCTTGCCAATCAGGCTCTGACTAGCTTCCTCAAACACCCAGAAGTCATCCGGCAAACTTGCCATAGGCGCGAATCCACTAGCCCCCGTTTCCGGGAGAGTGACGAATAAGCCGAACTTCGTCACGCCGGAAATACGGGCCTCGAACAACTCTCCCACGCGGTGTTGCAAATACAGCGCAAGATAACGGTCGTTCGAGTCGCGCTCGGCTAACGTCGCACGGCGTTCCGTTGCGGTGATGTGCTCGGCGGCATCCGCAAACCGGGCCGTTTCTTCCGCCGAAAGCCCGTCTTTCCCAAGCTTCAATCCGCTGATCAGCGCGCGATGCACCAGCAGGTCGGAATAGCGGCGGATCGGCGAGGTGAAATGCGCGTATTTGGTCAGCGCCAATCCGAAATGGCCGAGATTATCCGGGCTGTATTCTGCCTGGCTCTGGCTGCGCAGAACGGTTTCATTCACCAGCATGGCTCTGTCAGTGCCGGCCACCAACTGCAAAATCCGGTCCAGGTCGCGCGGATGAAGCTGGTCGCCGGGCGGCAGCGAGATATCCAGCGTCGAGAGAAAACTGCGCAGATTTTGAATCTTCTCCGGGCTCGGCGGCGCATGCACGCGGTACATGCAAGGCTGGCCGAGGCGCTCCAGTTCCTGCGCCGCCGACACATTTGCGAGAATCATGAATTCCTCGATCAGCCGGTGACTATCCAGCCGCGGCCGGGGGGAGATTTTCAAAATCTGGCCATCTGGTCCCAATTCCACCTTGCGCTCCGGCAAATCCAGATCGAGCGTGCCGCGCTTCTGCCTGGCTGCCAGGAGTGCCCGGTAGGCGGCGTAGAGCCAGGCAAATTTCTGCGGGTCCGCATCATGCGTTTCCTGCACCTGCTCATAGGTCAGCCGCGCCGCCGAGCGCATCAACCCGCGGCCGAACCTATGGCTCAGCTTCTGCCCGTCTTTGTCGATATGCATCTCGACGAACATGCAGCCGCGATCTTCATCGGGCTTCAAACTGCACCAGCCGTTGGACAGCGCTTCGGGCAACATCGGCACCACGCGGTCCGGAAAATACACCGAATTGCCGCGGGTCAACGCGTCGCGATCGAGCGCCGAGCCCGGCCGCACGTAGAACGCGACATCGGCGATCGCCACCGTGACGATGTAGC
>JAMFSE010000029.1 GCA_026225115.1 Rhodovastum atsumiense | reverse complement strand
TGATGGCAGATGCCGGTATCGGGCGGCACGACGCGGAAATTATCGAAGGCTTCCTGGCCCCAGCGCAGGAATTTATAGCGCTCGCCGTTGCGGTCAAACTCCATGTCGATGTTCTTTTGAAGCGCATCGGAAGTGCCGGAGACATCGACCATGACCGAGTGGTCGATGACGAGATCGACCGGGACCAGCGGGTTCACTTTCTCCGGCTTGCCGCCCAGGCGAAGAATGCCGTCGCGCATGGCGGCGAGATCGACGACGCCGGGAACGCCGGTAAAATCCTGCATCAGAATGCGGGCCGGCTTAAAGGGTACCTCTTTTGTGGAAGATGCTTTCTCCAGCCAGCCGACGACCGATTTTGCGTCTTCCGTGGTGTAGCTGGCGCCGTTTTCGAAGCGCAGCGTGTTTTCCAGCAGGATTTTCAGGGTTTTAGGGAGTTTGGAAATATCGCCCAGCGCATCCGCGGCTTCGGCGAGCGAGTAGTATTTATAGGATTTGCCGTCGACTTCCAGGGTTTTTAGGGTTTTGAGGGTGTCTTGGCCAATGGCTGTCATGGGGCAGATCCTTTGTTCGTGCGCTTGCGAATTACCACGGCTTAAACCATAGCCTCGCCGGTCCGTCCATTGATGAACCACTCAGTTTTGGGGATTTTTGTGCACCTGCTCACAGCCGATCGCCTGGCCTTGTTTCGCGGCGAGCGGCTGCTGTTCCGGGATTTGTCGTTTTCCGTCGGGGCCGGTGAGGCGTTGTTGCTGCGCGGCGCGAATGGGGCGGGAAAATCCTCGCTATTGCGTGCCATTGCGGGGTTAACGCCGCTTGCGGCGGGCGAATTGAGCTGGGACGGCGAAAACGCGCTGAAGGACCAGCCTGAGCACGCTAAATGCATTGCCTGGCTGGGCCATCTGGACGCCGTGAAACCGGCGCTTACGGCTGCGGAGAACGTGCCGGACGCTGAGGCGCTGGCGGCAGTCGGACTTGCCGCCTATGCGGCTTTGCCCGCGCGGCTGCTTTCCGCGGGCCAAAAACGGCGGCTGGCGATTGCCCGGGTGATCGCGGCCAAAGCCCCATTATGGCTGCTGGATGAGCCAACCACCGGGCTGGATGCCGCGTCCGAGCAGCAATTTATCGGAATTTGCGAAACGCACCTGTCGGCCGGCGGGCTGATCATCGCGAGTACGCATAGTTCAATTGAACTTAATGTCTCCAAGACGTTGAATTTATGAAAAAGCTTATTTTTCGCGAACTGCGGCTGTCGCTTCGCCACGCCGCCGACACGGCCGCTGCTTTGCTGTTTTTCATGATCGCCGCGAGCCTGTTTCCCTTCGCGCTGGGGCCGGGTCCGCGGATGCTGGCGGCGATCGCGCCCGGCATTCTCTGGGTCTGCGCCTTGCTGGCGGCGCTGCTACCGCTGGACCGGCTGTTCGGCGCCGATTTCGAGGATGGCTCGCTGGATCTTCTGCTCCTCTCCGGCCTGCCGGCTTACGGCGTCGCTTTTGCCAAAACTGCTGCCCATTGGCTGACAACCGGCCTGCCGCTGCTGATCATCGCCGGTCCGCTGGCCATCATGCTCCGCCTGCCGGAAGCGGAATTGCCGCTGCTGATCGCATCGCTGCTGCCGGGGACGCTGCTGCTCTCGCTGCTCGGCACGCTGGCCGCGTCAATTACCTTGGGCGCCCGGCGTTCGGCTGTGCTGATGCCGCTCATTACCCTGCCACTGATGATCCCGACACTGATTTTTGGATGTGCCGCAACAACATCGCCGCATCCGCAGGCGCCGTTGCTGATGCTGGCGGCGATGCTGGCCGCCGCGCTGCCCTTGGCCCCGCTGGCAACTGGTTTGGCACTGCGCGCCGCTGCGGAGTAAAAATTGGTCGGAGCGGCGGGATTCGAACCCACGACCCCCAGTCCCCCAGACTGGTGCGCTACCAGACTGCGCTACGCTCCGACCGTGGGGTGAGCCTCTAGCAAGCTAGAGAGGATGCAACAAGGGACTGGCGGTCCAACCTTACCGGCCCTTAACTTTCCCTCATCCCCCTGCCATGCCAAAGCCAAGGGGATGATCCGTCCGCGAGTCCTGCGAGCCTGCTGTCGTACCGCCATCATCACGGCCCTTGGCTGCGTTGGCTACCGGGGTTTTCACAACGGCCTGGCCGCCAACCCGGTGGCCTACACGGTCAGCTTCACCCCCAGCGGCGACAAGGAATTGGACGGTCTGCTGAAGCAGACTTCCTCGTTGGTTTCATTGGAGAAAAAGCTGCCGGCCGCGCCGTTCGCACTGATCGGCCGGGCGCGGGCGGACAGCGCCCAGTTCATCATCGTGCTGCATAGCCTGGGCTATGACGCCGGCAGTGTGGCCATCACCATCGACGGCAAGATTTTGACCGATTCCGGTCTGCTCGACACGCTGACCGCAGCCCCGGAGCAGCCGTCGGTCGCGGTGGTCATCACCGCCGAGAAAGGTCCGCTCTATCATCTGGGCAAAATCACGTTCACCACTTTGCCGCCCAGTGTGCACGCCGCGCCCGCGATCAGCCCGGGCGATCCGGCCCGCGCCCAGCCGGTTCTGGCGGCCACCCCGGCGATGCTGTCGGCGCTGCATAACGCCGGCTACGCTTTTGCCACGGTGAGCCCGCCCTTCGCGGTGGCCGATGACGCGACGCACAGCCTGAACGTTACCTACACCGTCAACCCCGGCCCGCATGTCGATATCGGCGCGATCAGCTTCAACGGCCTCACCCGCACCGATCCGGATTTTCTACGCCGTCACATCGCGCTGCGGCCGGGCCAGGCTTACAGCGATACCGGCCTGGCCAGCGCCCGCGACAGCCTGCTGGGGCTTGGCGTGTTTTCCTCCGTCAGCCCAATTCCGGCGAAATCGGATAACCCGCCGGGCCAGGTGCCGATTGCGTTCCGGGTGGTGGAGCAGAAGCGCCATGCCGTATCGATCGGCGGGTCCTATGCCACCGATACCGGGATTTCGATCTCCACCTCATGGGAGGATCGCAATGTTTTTCGTAAGGCGGAGACGCTAACCATTTCCGCAACCGCCAGCGGACTTGGCGGTTCGGCCACGACGGCGCCAGGCTATGATCTGAAAGCTGTGTTCGCCAAGCCGGATTATTATAGCCGCGGGCAAACCCTTACCCTGACGCTGGAGGGTCTGAAGGAGTCGCTGACCGCCTATGATCGCACCGCGGTGCTGGCAACCGGCATCCTGTCGCGCCCAATCACCCCGCATCTGACCGCCACCTACGGGCTGGGATTTATTACGGAGAATGTTCAGCAGGAGGGCACCACCCGCAACTACGAACTGCTGCAGGTGCCGCTGTCGCTGATCTATGACACCACCAACTCGCTGCTGGAACCGACCAAGGGCATCCGCAGCACGGTCTCCGTCACCCCCACGCAGCCGCTGGCCGGAAACGCCAGCAATTATTTCATCCTGCAGGTTGCGGGCTCCACCTATATCGGCGTTGAAAACAACGCCCGCGGCATTATCGCGTTGCGGGCGCTGGTCGGCACCATCCAGGGCGCCAGCCAGTTCCAGGTGCCGCCGGACCAGCGGTTTTACGCAGGCGGCACCGGCAGCGTGCGCGGCTACACCTATCAAACCGTCGGCCCGCTCTTCGCCGACGACAATCCGCAGGGTGGCACCGCCATCGACGCCGGCACCATTGAATTCCGGCAGCGCATCTATCGCAATTTTGGCATCGTGCCGTTTGTCGATGTCGGCCAGGTGAGTGCGCAGAGCCGGCCGTTCCAGGGCACGCTCGCCATCGGCGCCGGGCTGGGCGCGCGGTATTATACCAGCATCGGGCCGATCCGCATCGATTTCGCGGTACCGGTAAGAAAAACGCCGGGCAGCGGCTCCTTCGCCCTCTATATCGGCCTTGGAGAGGCTTTTTAGATGCGGATATTGCGTTGGCTGCTCGGTATTGTGATTGTGCTGGCGGTGATCATCGTAACCGTGCCGGCGGCGCTAGTGGTGGCGCTGAACAGTGAGGCCGGGCGGGGTTTTGTCGTAACCCAGGTAAATACGCGCAGCGGCGGCATGATCAACGTGGCCGGCCTGGGAGGGCATTTTCCCGCCGATGTGAAACTGGCCGGCCTTACCGTCGCGGATAAAAAAGGCGTATGGCTGACCGGGAAGAACCTGGAACTTCGCTGGCAGCCACAGGCATTATTCTCACGCCTGCTGCATGTGAGGTCGCTCACCGCCGATACGCTCGATGTCGCGCGCACACCCGTTGCAGGCGCGCCGGAGAAAAAATCTTCCGGCGGTATCAATCTTTATCATTTCCGCGCGCAGGTGGATCATGTGGCGGTCCGCACGCTTGGCCTGGGCGCCGCACTTGCGGGACGGCCGCTTGAACTGGCCGTCAGCGGCGACGCCCATGTCGAATCCCTCACGCAAGGCGGCGCCAATCTCTCCGCCCTCGCCGCCAACGGCCAGGGCAGTTACCAGCTGGCCGCGGCGATCGATAACCAGAAAATCAACACGGTTCTGCATGTGGCCGAGCCGCCGGATGGATTGCTCGGCCATTACGCCGGGCCGCAGGTGCATCAGCCATTGACGCTCAAAATGAGTCTGGCCGGACCGCGCAACAACGCCGCTTTGAATTTTGCGGCAGCACTTGGCGCTGCGCAGTTGAACGGAAGCGGCACGCTCAGCCTGGACCCACAGGCGCCGGCGGCCGATGTTGTTCTAAGCGTTCCCTCACTCGCCCCGATTGGTGTGCTGGCGGGCAAGAATCTCGGCGGCAATACCCGCCTGCATCTGGTCGTCTCAAATAAGGACAATGTTGCCGATGTCGCGCTGGACGGCGATGTCGCACTCACCGCCGCCCCCGGCCCTGCCGCGAAACTCGTCGGCCCCAACGGCAAGCTCGCGCTGCAGCTTAGCCTTGCGAACAACATCGCGGATATTCACAGCCTCAGCGTCACCGGCGCCGGCTTCGGCGTCACCGCTTCCGGGCAGGTCAGCCAGTCCGGCATCAACCTCAAAACCCATCTCGACGTTAACGACGTTGCGGCGCTCTCCCCCGGCATCTCCGGCAATGTCACGGATGACAATGTCATCAGCGGCTCGCTGAAAGATTTCGCGGTCAACGCGGTCGTGGACGGCACAATCAGGGAGAGGAAAATACCCTCCGGACCGTTCCATCTGGTGCTTGCGGTCCAGCACCTGCCCAGCGCACCGTCAGGTACCGTCAAAGGCAGCGGCACATTGGAAAATCGCCCACTCGCGATCGACGCCGCCTTCGCCCGCGACACCAGCGGCGCCGCCTCTGTTAAAATTGCCAGCGCCAGCTGGGCTTCGACACAATTGCAGGCAGAACTGGCTTTGGCCGCTGGCGCCAAACTCCCCACCGGTACCGCCAAAATCATCATCAAGCGGCTGGCCGATTTCGCGCCGTTCGCGCCGATCCCGATTTCCGGCAGCGTCAATGCCGATTTCGCGCATAAGGATGCGCAGAGTTTCGTCCTCAACCTCGACGCAGAGAATGTGAATGTTTCGCCCTCGCTCGGGACCATCAACGCGAAGCTCGCCGCCAGCGGGCCGCTAACCAATCTGGCGATCAAATTGAACGCCACACTCGCCAGGCTGATCGACGCGCCGCTGAGCCTCGCGCTATCCGGCGCCATCAACGCCGATACCCAGGCGCTCAGCTTGAACAGCCTGACGGCCGCCTGGAAGAAACTGGACGTCAATCTTCAAGGCCCGGCCCACATCGAGACCAAACCGGATATCGTCGTGCAGCATCTGGCGCTGGATGTGAACGGCGGCAGCGTAAGGCTGGATGGCAGGCTGACGCGGAACCTCAATTTTACGCTGAATGCCGCCAATCTGCCCGCCAACCTGGCTGAGATTGCCTCGCCGGATCTGAACGTCACCGGCACGATCTCCGCCACCGCGAAAATCACCGGCAGCAAAACCGCGCCCGCTGGCTTTCTCACACTCGAAGCCGAGGCGATCAAATTGCATTCCGGAGCCGGCGCCGCACTTCCCGCCGCCGATCTCACCGCCAGTGCGAGATTTGCCGGGAATGCCGCGAATGTGGACGCCAAATTCGATGCCGGGCCGGATGCCAATCTCAGCGCCAGCGGGGTGGTGCCGCTCAAGCAAACCGGGCCGATGAATGTGACGCTCTCGGGCATGATCGATCTGCAGATCCTCGACCCGATAATGGCCGCGCAGGGCACCGCCTTGCGCGGCGTTCTCACCCCGGATTTCACGGTCACCGGCACGCCGAAAGCACCGATTGCAAACGGCACGCTTACCCTTGCGCGCGGCAGCCTCGAGAATGTCAGTACTGGTTTGAACCTCACCGCCATGTCCGCGCATGTGGACGCTGCCGGCCAGCTGATCACCTTGCGCGATTTCACCGCGACCGCCGGCGCCGGCAGCATCACCGGCCACGGCAACGTCAATCTCGGCGATCCCAGCATGCCGCTCGATGTCGCCATCAATGCCGATGATGCCACACCCATCTCCTCCGACCTGGTGACCGAAAACATCGATGCCGCATTGACGCTGAAAGGTGCCGTGAAAGCAGCGATGGCGCTTGGCGGCAAAATTGAAATCCGGAAAGCCACCATCAACATTCCGAAATCGCTGCCGCCCTCCGTTGCCAAACTGCAGATTTACCGGCCGGGCGAGAAACCGCCGCCGCCCCCTGCCCCAGGCCCCGACATCGCGCTCAACCTTCTCATTCATGCGCATAATCAGATTTTCATTCGCGGCGACGGACTGTTCGCCGAACTTGGCGGAAGGCTCACTTTGGGCGGCACCGCGGCCGACCCGATCCCCGATGGCGGCTTCACGCTGATCCGCGGCAATTTCGCGCTGGGCGGCAAGACGCTGCAATTCACCCAAGGCACCGTCAGCTTCAACGGCGCCGGCTTCATGCCGACGCTGGATTTGCAGGCGACCACGAACACCGCCAATAACGGCACCGCAACACTGATCATCGGCGGCACCGCGGCCGACCCGACCATTACGCTGACCAGCTCACCGCCACTACCCTCTGATGAAGTACTTTCGCAGCTGCTGTTCGGGCAGAGCACACAGAACCTCTCGCCTTTTCAGGCGGCGTCGCTGGCGGCGGCGCTGGCCTCGCTCTCAGGTATCGGCGGCAGTGCGATCAGCGATCCGCTGGGCGGGGTACGCAATGCGCTGGGACTGGATGAGCTGTCGCTGGGCGGCGGCAAGAGCGGCGGCGCGCCTTCGCTGCAGGCCGGGCGCTACGTAGCACCCGGGGTATATGTCGGCGCCCAGCAATCGACTTCCGGCAGCGGCACACAGGCAACGGTGACGGTCGATCTTTACAAAGGCCTCAAACTGCAGACGGAAACCGGCACCTCAACCACCGGATCGGGCCAGGCCAGCAGCGTTGGGCTGACGTATCAGTTCAACTATTAGACCAAGCTCTGTTCAATGACGGCAAAAAGGCTCAGATTATCAAAAATCGCCGGCAAATCGGCGGACCAAACAGGAGGAGCGACCGTTGAAAAAGACACGGCTTTTGGCGAGTGCGGCGATTCTCGCCCTGGCGGCGGCGCATTCGGCCCAGGCGGGCAGCCTGTACGCGTTCGGCGACAGTCTTTCGGATAACGGTAATCTTTTCCGGCTGACCGGACTACCGCCTGCGCCCTATTACATGGGCCATTTCTCCAACGGCAAGGTCTGGGTCGAGTATCTCCCCGGTATGACTGGGCTCGCCTTCAAACCCGGCAATGACAACGCCTATGGCGGCGCCTTTACCGGCAATATCACCTTCAACGGCGTGGACTACGGAACAAATCTGGAAGCCCCGAGCCTACCGGGAATCACCACCGAGATTGCGCAGTTCAAAGCATCCGGCGGCCGCTTCAGCCGCGGCGATGTCGTGACTTTATGGGGCGGCGCGAATAATTATTTCGAATATGCCGATATTATCGAGGCCAACCCGGCACTGGCCCAAGCCGCAATCGCCTATGCCGTCCCCAATACCATTAGCGAACTCAGCGGCGACGCGTCGTCCCTGGTCAGCCTCGGCGCGCATACTTTGCTGGTGCCGAATCTGCCCGATCTTGGCGCAACGCCGGATTTCAACACCTCCGCCATCGCAACGAAACTGGCGGATGAGCTGAGCGGCGGGCATAACGCGGCGCTGCCCGGCGCCATGGAAGCAATTCACCAGCGCACTGGCGCCAACATTATCGTGCTGGATGAGTCGAAGCTGCTGGAAACCGTCATCGCCAATCCCGCGCGCTACGGCTACGTCAATGTCACCGACGCCTGCATCGACACCCCGGCCTGCCTCGGCGCCTCAACCGCCACGCAAAACACCTATCTGTTCTGGGACGGCGTGCACCCCACCACCCGCGCGCAACAATATGTTGCCGCCTACGCCGCCGCCTCGCTGCTTGAATTCAATTCGCTCACGGTTCCCGCACAGCTGGGCGCCGCCGGTGCAGGAGACTTTACCACGCTGCTCGACAACCGCATGGAGGCATTGCGCGGCGGCGCCGGCGGCTTCTCCTACAACATCGAGGGTGCTACCGGCGCCACCGGCGATTCCGCGCAGAAATTCGGCCTGTTCGTGGCCGGCGGCGGCGGCAATGGCTACCGCAACAACGATGCCGGCGGCGACCTCGGCTTTACCTACACCAACGCGGCAACCATCATCGGCGCCGACTACCGATTCAGCCCGAACATCACCGCCGGCGTTGCACTCGGCTATGGCGATGACCATGCGAATATCAATGAAGGCGGCAAGGTCCAGAACCAATCCTTCAACGCCGCCATCTACGCCATCGCCAGCTCAGGCCCCGCCTATGTCAAAGGCGCGTTCAACTTCGGCGATGACTGGTATCGCATGAGCCATGGAGGCGTCGGCTTCGGCGGCGTCGTCGGCAAACCCTATGGCCACACCACGACAGCCGATGTCGAGGGCGGCTATAACCTGCCGCCCTGCCACAACATCGTGCTGACACCGCAGCTTGGGTTCAGCTATAATAATGCGGCGCTGCAAGGCTATACCGAGGCCGGCGCTCCGCTGCTGACCGAGCAGGTCTCCAGCCAGGGCTACCAGGAAGTGCTCGCCACCACCGGATTTACCGCCGCAACCGGCATGGTCCTTGGCGGGCTTTGGGTAGCTCCTTACGCCAGCGCCGCAGCGCAGGTGCATCTGTCCGACGAAGGTGACAATTTTACCAGCAGCTTCACCGACGAGCCAGTGGTCACCCAAACCAACAGCTATCCGAACCAGCCCCCGGCCTGGGCGCTGCTCGGCGCCGGCGTCACTGCCAGCCTGGGCACGCGCATCACAGCCTCAATCGACGTCAGCACCACGGCATTCCGGTCAAACGGCAACGCGTTTCTGGCCTCAGGCGGCGCGAGTTACAGGTTCTAGGGAAAGCAGTTCTTTTTCTGAAGAAAAAGAACCAAAAAGACTCTATTACTCTGGGGCATGGGCGTTGGGGGCCAAGCGCCCATGCCCCAAACCAACAAAAGTTTTTGCGCCGCTTTTTTTCAAAAAGCGGCGGCTACTTTGCTTAAGCTTATAGGTTTCTTAAAGCTTCCTGCAGCATCGGCAGATGGTCGCCTATGCCGAATTGTTCCTGGGTCAATTCCGAGATTTTGACGACTTGCACGGCGCCGGCATCGTCGCCCGCGCATAGCGATATTTTGGTGAAATCACCTGGAAGTTTCAGGCAGACGCCTTGGGTGGGGACCATCATCACGTCGCCTTTTTTTATTTCCGTGCCGGGCAGATTGTTCCAGGCGATGCGAATGTCGCCGGGGCGGTCATAAAGTCTCGGCATTATGCTTAGGGTTTTGGCGCCGGCCAGGAACGCTTCCGATATGCCGGTTTCCTCAACCGCTTCGCGGCGGGCGGCGGTCTCCACGGTCTCGTCGCCGTCGATAAAGCCGCCGGGGATCGCGAGCTTGCCGATGCCAGGAATATTGATGCGGGTGATGAGGATGGTCTGGCCGTGATCGTCGAGCAGGATGGCGTCGGCGGCGTGGCGCAGGCAGAGCTGCACGGTTTTGCCGTCCGGCAGGGTGATCGGCCCGAGATATTCGGCGGGGCCGACAATCGGATCAGGATTGCGGTCGCGCAGGATGCGATCGATGATTGCGCGCCGCAAAGCCGGGTCGATGATCAGGTAGTCCTGCACGTAATTGCTCATGCCGCATCTTAAGTGACGCACGCTTCAAAATGAAGCGGTAATGCTCTATCGCAAGTGGAACAAAGGCAGCTGGGATGGGTTTCGTGCAGAATTCGACGGGCGCAACGGGCAGTGGTTTTGCAACGATTACCGATCGCGGCGAAATGCTGGAAGCGTGGTTTCGTGCGCCCGTATTGGACGCGCAAATCTCCTCGTCCGGAACGGCGAGTTTGTCTGAGACGGAGTTGGTTGCCGAGTTGGGCGAAGCTGCTTTGCGGGTGCTGCAAAGTGACGCCCTGCGCGGCGTGAGGCGCGTTGCGATCCGTACGCAAATTGAGGATTTAAGCAAACCCCCGATCGATGTTGCCGATGTCTATTTGCGGCTGCAGTTGCTCAGCCATCGGCTGGTGCGGCCGCGGGAGCTGAATCTCGAGGGAATGGCTGCGATTCTTCCGGATGTCGCCTGGACCTCGCTCGGGCCATGCCTCGCGGCAGATGCCGAAGCGGCGCTTTGGGCGGCGCGGACCCGGGGCCTGGTGCTTGATATTCGTTCCGTATTTAAAATTCCGCGGATGGTGGATTACGTGGTGCCGTCCGGCGTCAGCATCAGCAATACCGACCGGGTCTGGCTTGGCGCCTATCTCTCGCCGGGCACCATTCTGACGGCTGAAGGCTTTTGCGGATTCAATGCCGGCACGTTGGGCCGGGCGATGGTGGAGGGGCGGATCAGCGCCGGGGTGATTGTGGGCGAAGGCACCGATGTCGGCGGCGGCGCCTCGATCATGGGAACGATTTCGGGCGGCGGCAGGCAGGTGATCAGCATCGGCAAGCAAAGCCTGCTTGGCGCCAATTCCGGCACCGGCATTTCGCTCGGCGATCATTGCGTGATTGAAGCCGGATGCTATGTCACCGCCGGCGCGCCCGTCACGCTATCCTCCGGAGAGGTTGTGAAGGCGGCGACGCTTTCCGGAAAAGACAACATTCTGTTCCGCCGCAATGGCCAGAGCGGCAGGCTGGAAGCGATTGAAATGAAGAAAGCATGGGGCAGTTTGAATGCCGCCTTGCATGCGAAAGACGGGACCTAGAGGAAAGCCGTTACGGCCCAGGTAGCCGCGATGCCAGCGGCGATGCTGGCGCCCAGGTTCCGGCTCAGCGCCATTGTCAGTATCGTGAAAATCGCGCCGATCCAGGTTGCGGGTGAGCCGGTAATCAGGCGCGGCACGACGTAGGATATGAAAATGCATCCCGGCAGATGCGTCATGGCATTTCGAATAAAAGGCGTCGGCCTGACGCGGGAAAAAACGAAATAGCCGCCGCACCGGCAGGCCAATGTCACCGCAGCCATCGCCGCGATGGCGTAAAGATTTGAAGGGTCTTCAGCCATGACCGGATTCCCGCCGCCTATCCATCATGGCGCCAGCCAGGCAGCCGCTTACTGCGCCGATCAGAATATACCAGGAAGTGTGCGGCAGGACCTGTGCCGCCACGGCGGCAACGCCGCCCGCGACCAGCCAGGGCAGGAGATCCGCCTTGCTGCGCCATAGCGGCACCAGCAGGGCAAGAAATGCGGCCAGCGCGCCGAAGAATATCGGGTGATGCGGCGGCAGATTGAGCGATCGCGCCAGAAGAAATCCCGCCGTCGACGCAACCAGCCAGCCGGCCCAGATCGGCAGGCTTAATCCCGCATATAGGGCCGCATCCCGGCCGCCGTTGCGTATGTCGGTTACGGAAATTGCCCATGCGTGGTCCACCAGCAGCGAGAGGCTGGCGTAGCGTCCGGCCAGGCTTAATCCATCCAGCCAGGGCGCCAGGACCGGACCCATCAGCATAAAGCGGATGTTGACGACAAACGCCGCGAATGCGGCAGCGACAATCGGCGCCGGATGTGTCCAGTTTGCCAGCGCCACCAACTGCGCCGCACCAGCATAGACCGTGACATTCATCAGCACGCAGTCAAGCAGGCTCAGGCCATGATGGGCGATCACCAGCCCGGTCACAAAGCCGAAGGGCGCCAGTCCCAAAGCCAAAGGCAATGCGCGATAGGCGCCCCGCCAGAACCCTGCGCGTGTAAAAACGACTTGCATCCGAGCGTGATGGCAGCCACCGCGAATCTTGAGTAGTCTCTGAAAATCAACGCTGGGACGCACGCAAAGGAAGTGCCGGTTTATCTCCGTTCCCTGGTCGCCGAGAACGTGATTTCCGGAAAGTTTTCCTTCATCCGGTTCAGCTCCCAGCTATTGCGAACCAAATATACAGGAGCGCCTTCGCGATCTTCCGACATGGCCGAACGGTTGATCTCGATAAAGGTTTTCAAACGGTTTGCGTCTTCGCAGAAAATCCAGCGAGCGGTATCAAACGGCGCCTGTTCGAAGGCAACGGGAACCGAGTATTCCTGTTCGATGCGGCTGGAAAGCACGTCCAGCTGCAAGGCGCCGACGACGCCGACGATCCAGTCCGAGCCGGTGAGCGGGCGGAACACTTGAGTTACCCCTTCCTCGGCCAGGTCTTCCAGCGCCTTTTTCATCTGCTTGGCCTTCATCGGGTCGGCCAGGCGGACGCGGCGAAGAATCTCCGGTGCGAAATCCGGAATGCCGGTGAAGCGGATTTTCTCGCCCTCGGTCAGGGTGTCGCCGACGCGCAACGTGCCGTGATTGGGGATGCCGATGATATCGCCGGGATAGGCAACCTCCGCCAAGGAACGGTCCTGCGCGAAGAAGAAAATCGGCGCCTGAATGGCCATCGATTTCTGTGTGCGGGAATGGATCAGCTTCATGCCGCGGGTGAATTTACCGCTGCAGATGCGGGTGAACGCGATGCGGTCGCGGTGCTGCGGGTCCATATTCGCCTGCACCTTGAACACGAAACCGGTGACCGGCGTCTCGTCCGGCTCGACGATACGCGAATCGGCGGCGCGCGGCTGCGGGGCCGGCGCGTTGGCGACCAGGCCCTCCAGCAATTCGCGAACCGAGTAATCCTTCAGCGCCGAGCCGAAATAGACCGGGGTCAGATGGCCTTCGGAGAAGGCGGTCTGGTCGAATTCCGGGAAGGCCGCGTGGATCAGCTCGACATCCTCATCAAGCTGCTTCTGCTGATCAGGTGGGATGCCGAATTTCTGGCCGGCCGGATCCTGACCCGGTTTGACCGCCGAGACCAGGCGGTTGCGCCGCACATCGAAGCAGCCGCGGAACAGGCCGCCGGTGCCGATCGGCCAGACCATTGGGCAGATATCCAGCGCCAATGTGTTGGCGATCTCGTCCAGCAGGTCGAACGGGTTCTGGCCCTCGCGATCGACCTTGTTGATGAAGGTGGTGATGGGGATGTTGCGCAGGCGGCAAACCTCGAACAGTTTCCGGGTCTGCAGCTCGATGCCTTTGGCGGCGTCGATCACCATGACCGCGGAATCGACGGCGGTCAGGGTACGGTAGGTGTCTTCCGAAAAATCCTCATGGCCTGGCGTGTCGAGCAGGTTGAAGACGGCGCCGCCGAATTCGAAGGTCATCACCGAGGAGGTGACGGAAATGCCGCGCTGGCGCTCGATTTTCATCCAGTCCGATCGGGTCTGCCGGCGGTCCTGCCTGGCTTTGACCATGCCGGCCTCGCGGATGGCGCCGCCGAAAAGGAGCAGTTTCTCCGTGAGCGTGGTTTTACCGGCGTCCGGATGCGATATGATCGCAAAGGTACGGCGCGGCGGGACCAAAGCATGGGTGGCAATTGCTCCGCCGGGTTGGGTCTCCGCCGGTTGGGATGTGGATAAAGCGTCCATCCGCACCCCCTACCAAGCTTTGCGCCGCAGCACAAAGCCGCACGCGGCCTACTGCCTGATATTGCTTCGCGGCAAGGTCACCAGCCATTTGATCCCGAAATACAGCATCGCCAGCAGGGCAACGGGACCAAGGCCTTGCAGCAAAATCATATTGCCCAACAGCCGCCAGAAGCCTTCGAACCTGAAAGCCATCAAAATCCCATCTTGGAAGAAATGCGGATGGGTTTGGAAATAATGATATTGCGGCCGCAGCCAGAAGTAATAGCCAACTGCAAAAACCAGGATGTAAAGCGCCGCAATCCGGCAAAAAAGTCTTAAAATCCGCGGCGTTGCCAGTCTTGAACCGACACAAAGCAGCAGGAAGCCAATGAAATCGACCGCCCAAACAAGCATTTATCTACCCTAGTCTGAAGTCTACGCAATTTTGCCATTCCGAGTGCCACGAAACAGAAGCGGTTGCATAGAGCAAACCACCCCATACAAAAGTTAACGAAAATTAACAGTGACCGCTGGTTTAAGCGCTAAAAACCGCAACCGAATATCCCAGCCGCCGGAGCTCTGCCACCAGGGGCTAGATGCCAGCGGGTGCGGGCGTACCGTTTGAACAGCCCACTCGATGCAGGAAGCTGTAGTGCTTGAAGGTGTTGGGCAATTGGCCGGCCAGACAGACCGGCCATCACTGGTCAATAGTAAATAGATCCAGGGCCGTTAGATGCCGATAGCCACTTGATGCCAAAATACACCAGGAAAATTACCAACACCGGGATAATGGCTTGCAGCAGGATCATATTGCCGAGCAGTTTCCAAAAGCTTTCGAATCGGAAGGCAGCCGAAATGCCGGTGTGCAATAACTCCGGATGAGCTTTGTAGCTATGGAAGATGGGCCGTAGCCACAGATAATAGCAAAGCGAGAACACACCGATGTAAATCGCGGTTATCGTGCATAGCAATCGAAGAAGCCGCGGCGTTCCGAACTTAATGCCGACACACAGGAGCAGGAAACCCAAAACGTCGATTAATCCAACCATAATGTCTCACCTTCAACGCAGGACCACTTCTTGGATATGTGACTAACATGGTGAAATAACGCCTGTATAGAAGAACTTAGCTCTAACGTTTCTTTAGCAAAAAAATATTTTGAACATTGAAATTAACGTCGTTTTCTACTCATTAGTCTAAAAAATCAGGAAATATGAGTAAATATTTTGAACCTATGGACCGGCATTGTGTTATTTTTTGGCCGGCCCACGAGGGCTTAACAACGTTCAGACCGGCAACATGGTCAATCAACCTCGGCTGAAAGCCGCGTACTGACTAACATGAAGTTTAACAGCTCCGAGGATTGAACCCGGGCTCGTTATCCGGCTGCCAATTCTGCGATAATCGTTGCAAGGGCTTCCGGCAGATCCTCGGCGATCAACCCCTGACCAATACGGCTGGCAGCCTCGCCATTCAGCCAAACGGCGGCGCAGGCGGCATCAAATGCCGGCATGCCTTGCGCCAGCAACGCAGCAATCGTGCCGCTTAATATGTCGCCAGTGCCGCCGGTCGCCAGCCAGGGCGGGGCGTTGTCATTGATTGCCGCCCGGCCATCCGGCGCCGCGATAATGGTATCGGCGCCTTTGAGAACCGTCACGGCATTGGTGCTGGCGGCGGCGGCACGCACCGCCGTCAATTTGTCCGGACCAATTTCGCCGAAGACACGGCTGAATTCGCCGCTATGCGGGGTAATGACGGCAACACCCCGTAATCGCTCCGGCGCATCGGCGCAGGCGGTGAGCGCATCGGCATCCGCGACGATCGTTTTATGGGCGGCAATCAGGGCCGCAAGTTTATCGCCGGCTTTTGCCAAGCCGAGGCCCGGGCCGCAGACCCAGACCTTCCGGCGCGGATCCTGCAGCAATTCAGCGAGCGGGGTGTCGCGGACGATCAGGCCAGTTTCCGTGGGCGTAAACATTTGCTCCGTGGCCAGCGTGACCATGCCGCCGCCGCAGCGCCGTGCCGCCGCACTCGCCAGACGGGCAGCGCCGTTCATGGTACCGGAAAGGACGGTGATATCGCCGGCGCTGTACTTATGTCCGTCGGCCTTGCGTTGCGGCAGTCGCCAACCCCCCGGCCCGTTGCGCCATAGTTTGGGTGCGACTTCCGCCAGCACCGAGTCGGGGAGGCCGATATCGCAAAGCTGCACTTCGCCGCACAGAGCACGGCCGGGATACAGCAGATGCGCCGGCTTCAGGCGGAAGAAAGTAACGGTCAACTCAGCCTGCGGGGCGAAGCCGCGAATGGCGCCGGTGGCGCCGTCCAGGCCGCTTGGAACATCGATGGCGACGAGTCTGTTTGCCGCCCGGAGCAAATTGGCCAATTCGGTAGAGAGATCGCGCGAAAGCCCGGCGCCGAAGACGGCGTCGATGACCAATTCGGCCCGCTTCACCGTTGCAGCGGTTGCCATTTTGATCGGAATACAGTCCACCGGCCAGCCCGCCTGCGCCAGATGGCGGGCCGCAACCACGCCATCGGCACCGTTGTTGCCGGGGCCGGTCAGGACCGACACGCGGCAGGGCCGGTAGCGTTTGAAAATGGCGCGCGCCACTGCCCGGCCGGCGGCCTCGATCAGTGCCGATGCATTTCCGGCAAGGCGATCCGCTTGCGCCATTTCACTCGGAGTCAGAATTTCTTGCATAAAATAGATTGCCATGATCCGGGCAGAAACGGCTACTCTAATCAGGCAAGATGAGGGTTCGATTCATGGCGAAAACCGGCAAGGTCGTGGCTATCGCACAGCAAAAGGGCGGGTCCGGGAAGACCATGCTGGCGGCTCAACTGGCTGTGGCGCTGGCGGAGTCGGGCACCAGCGTGGCGGTGCTCGATATCGATCCGCAAGGTAGCCTGACGATCTGGGCAAAACTGCGGGACTCTGCCCCAAAAGCCGCCACTTCCATCACCTGTTCCGCAACTTCCGGCTGGCGGCTCACTTCCGAGTTAGACAAGCTAAGAGCCGCCCATGACATCGTGCTTATCGACACCCCGCCGGTCATCGATAGCGACGCAAGGCGGGCAATAAGGGCCGCGGACCTGGTATTGATCCCCCTCAATCCCTCGCCGCCGGATTTATGGGCGGCGGAGGGAACGCTGAAACTGGCGGCGCAGGAGAAGCGGCCAGTGGCGCTGGTGTTCAACCGGGCGCCGGCGGCATCGCGCCTGCGCAAGCGCATGGAGGCCGAAATAACCGCCCGTGGCCTGTTCCTGCTCGAAACAGCGTTGGCCAACCGCGCCGGCTATGCAAATGCCTTCGCCGATGGCGTTGGCGTTACCGAAGCCGGACCCACAACGCAGGCAGCCGAGGAAATAAGGGCTTTGGCAAACGCGGTCAAAAGCCGAGTGGAAGAGTAGATTATTCCAATACGGCCGGTGTTTTTGAAATAAGATTAATGTTATTTAGGAAGCACCGATAATAGCCTATTGCATCCCCGCCTCTTTTCGGCCACATTCCGCGCCGTGGCAGGTTGCAAAGCGTTTCAGTTTGAAAGCCTAGGACCCGCCAGCCGCCAAGTTTAGGGAGCTTAAAAATCAGCGCCAATTGGTGCGGCCGGTCCAAACGACCGGCTTTTTTTTGCCCATCGCCCCGGCGATCCCCGACACCTAAACCCCATGTCCCTGAGGCCTTCAGAAATTCGCTCTGGCGAGTCAGCTGGGGTGCGTTTCGAGAACTGGAGCGGAGCGGAGCGGCCCGCGCGCGGAGCGCGCTAAATATATGGCAGGCTGCTCCGCAGCCGAAAGGCCGTGAGCACCCAGAAACGCGCCTCAGATGACCGCCAGAGTAGAATTTATGAAGGCCTCAGCCGCGGCGGCGGTGGAAACGGGTGATTGTCACCGAGCCCCAGACGCCTTGAGTCTGGAACGGATCAGCTTGGGTAAAAGCCTCGATCTCGGCGCGACTTGGGGATTCAATGATGAAAAGCGAGCCGATCATGGTGTCGCCGTCGTCGGACTGCAGTGGCCCGGAGATGATGACGGATACCCCGAAACTGTGATCGGTTTCGATAAAACTGCGATGGGCCGAATAAAATTCCAAACGGCGGGGCAATGCATCTGATTTATCGAGCGCGTGAACAGCAAAAAGCGGCATCTTTCTTGAATCTCTCCTACAGGCGTCACATACCTAGCTGCATTGAGCGGGTTTGAGATGGCCTTTGTTTGCCACCCAGCTTTGAGCGAATCGCGCGTTAAATAGGATTAGGAAACAAAATGAAACTATTGCGCTTTGGCGAAACAGGCCGCGAGAGCTGGGGCGCATTGGACCCAGACGGCAATATCCGCAATCTAGTGGATGCGCTGGATGGCATAACCGATCGTGAGCTCAGCCCGGAATGGCTGGCGCAACTGTCGGCGATCGATATCTCCACCCTGCCCTTCCTGAAGGCCGACCGGCGCATTGGCCCGGCAATTCCGCGGCCGCTGAACTTCGTTTGCATCGGCTTGAATTATGCCGATCATGCGGCGGAGACCGGCGGTAAAATCCCTTCGGAGCCGATCATTTTCCTGAAATCGCTATCTGCGTTCAGTGGCCCCTATGACGATATCATCATCCCGCGCGGGGCAGCGAAGACCGATTGGGAGGTGGAGCTTGGCGTGGTGATCGGCAGCACCGCCAGAAACGTGAGCGAAGCTGCCGCCATGGACCATGTTGCCGGCTATTGCGTGGTGAATGATGTCAGCGAACGCGCCTACCAGACTGAGCGCGGCGGCACCTGGGACAAGGGCAAAGGCTGCGACAGTTTTGGGCCGGTGGGGCCGTATCTGGTGACCAAGGATGAAGTGCCGGACCCGCAAAATCTGGATTTATGGACCGAGGTTGATGGGGTTCGGATGCAAGATGGCAACACCCGCACCATGATATTCAGCGTGCAAGCCGTGGTGAGCTATGTGAGCCAATTCATTACCTTGCACCCGGGCGACATTATTGCCACCGGCACGCCGGCGGGCGTCGGAATGGGCAAGAAGCCGGCGCCGATTTTTCTTCGCCCGGGTCAAAGCCTGAAGCTCGGAGTGCAAGGTTTGGGTGAGCAGCGCTATAAGACGGTCGCGGCATGACTGCGTTTATTTTCTCAGGCTGAAGGCAATGAAATGATCACCGAGATTGCGGAAATTGAAGTAAAGCCCGGGATGGAGGCGAATTTTGTCTCAGGCGTTGAGTCCTGCAGGCCAATCTTCGCACGCGCGCCCGGCTTTCATGGGCTCGAACTGCATCACTCCATCGAGCATCCGCAGCAATTTCTGCTGATGATCAAATGGGAGTCGGTGGCGCATCACACGGAGCAGTTTCAGAAGTCACCTGATTTCACATTATGGCGCGCAGCAGTTGGCGAATGTTTTGCGGATAGGCCGAAGCTGCACCATACGCAGACGGTGGTCGTTGGAGTGGAGCAGGCTTAACGATTCGGGCATGGAACGTTTTTGATTGACTCTCGTCATTGCGCGCGAAACCAAGCAATTCATCTTTCTTGCAACCGGTAGAAAAGATGGATTGCCGTGCTTCGCCCGCAAAGACGCCTTAAATACTGGCGAGCACGTTTAACGCGGCGCGTAACATATCCGGATCGAAACCCTTGAGGCGGGCTTCGATCGCCGCGTGATTTTCCCGCCAGACCGGCATCGCGGTTGCAAGCGCATCGCGTCCCGCCTGGGTAAGCAGCAGCAATCGGGTTCGGCCATCGACGGGTGACGGATCGGTCCTGACCAGCCCCCGCCGTTCGAGCGGTTTGAGCGCGGCGGTGAGCGTCGTTCGATCAATCGCCAGTAGTTTTGCGACCGGCCCGAGTGGCGGGGGCGCCGGGCGATTAAGCGCCATCAGGAGCGAGAACTGCTGGTTGGTAAGGCCGGCCGGCTTCAAGACATCGTCGAAATGCCGTCCCAAAGCGCGGGCCGCGCGCTGCGCATGCAGGCATAGGCAGGTGTCACGAACCTTTAACGTCGTCTCGAAGGGAACTGTCGTTGACACGAATTTTTTATGTTGATATCAACGTACCATGTCAAGTCTTAACCTACTTAGAGAGGAAAGCTGATGATGCATGGGGATTTCGTCTGGTACGAGCTGTGCACGGCTGATCCTGCCGCGGCAGCCCAATTTTATTCCGAAGTGGTGGGCTGGGCGGCAAAGCCCTCAGGCTTGCCGGGGATGGATTATACATTGCTGCACGTCGGCGACACCCAGGTTGCGGGTATCATGACATTGCCGCCCGGACAGATGCCGCCGCGCCCCGTCTGGTTCGGTTATATCGCCGTGCACGATGTGGACGCCAAGGCGGCGGAGCTGGCGCAGGCCGGCGGCAGTATTCACAAGGCGCCGCAGGACATCCCGGCGATCGGCCGGTTCGCGGTTGTGGCCGATCCGCAAGCTGCGGTGTTCATGCTTTTCAAGGGCGCCGGTGAACCGCCACCGCCGCTTGGCATGATGCGGGCCGGATCCATCGGCTGGCATGAGCTGCATACGAGCGACTATGAGCAAGCCCTTGACTTCTACGAACGCATGTTCGGCTGGAGCAAGGATATGGTTCATGAAATGGGGCCGATGCGCTACCAGCTGTTCAAGACCAGCGGCTTGCCGGTCGGCGGCATGCTGACGGATAGCCAGTCGCCGCATCCCTATTGGCTGTATTATTTCGTGGTCGATGATATCGATGCGGGGTTGCAACGTATCATCGCGAATAACGGCACAGTTCTCGCAGGGCCAATCGAAGTTCCGGGCGGCGCCTGGATCGTCAACGCGCAGGATCCGCAAGGCGGTATTTTTGCGCTTGTGGGCATGAAAGCCGGCATGAAGGCAGGCTGACGCTTTCACTTCTTCCTGCAAATTTTGAGGAATTCTTAAAGGAGCGGATCAATGAAAAAGATCGTCACCTGTCTGTGGTTCGATCACGGGCAAGCCCGCAGTGCCGCGGAATTCTACACCTCGCTTTTTCCCGACAGCCATATTGAGCGCGTTAACCTGGCGCCGTCCAGCTACCCCGATGGCGATCCGGGCAATGAGCTGACGGTCGAGTTCACTCTGCGGGGTCAGGCATATTTCGGCTTGAACGGCGGCCCGGCTTTTTCACCCAGCGAGGCCGTGAGCTTTCAGGTGCTGACCGACGACCAGGATGAGACCGATCATTATTGGAACGCCATCGTCGGCAATGGCGGCGCCGAGAGCATGTGCGGCTGGTGCAAAGACCGCTGGGGCTTCTCGTGGCAAATCACGCCGCGCGCATTGATGGCGGCGACCACCAGCGCGGACCGCGCCGCAGCAAAACGCGCCATGGATGCCATGATGACCATGCGCCGCATCGACATCGCCAAAATCAATGCCGCCTTCGCCGGCGCGTAGCCTCCACAGCTAAGCCTTCAGAGGCAAGCCATTGCGGGCAAGTAGTCCACCGAGCTCGCGAATGACCGGGAAAACTTCCTGGTTCCAGTTGCCGCCTTGCCGGTCATGCGCCTGCTGCTCGGCTTCGACGATGAAGCGGTCTTCCTTGAAGATGCGCTCGGTGAACAGGACCAGCACCGGCCAGGCGGCCTGCAGGGCAGCACGGCCGGCGAGGTTTTTCGGCCGGTGGATGGAGATGAAGCCGAAGGTGCGAATGGTTTTCTGCTCGAGATCCAGCGGAGTGTAGCAGATCCAGAGCTTGAAGATCGGCTCCTCCCCGCCGGCGGGGAGAATGGAAAGGGTTTGGTAGGGATATTCCGTACGGATGGTCATGACGTCACGGTCATTGGCCTCGGCCGTGCGCTTGCCCCCGAAGATTGCCGTCTCGCCCAAAGGCTGTTTTCCGGCTGTGCGGGCGAAGGTATATTGCACCTCCAGCCAGTCCTCACCCATGCGCCGGCCGAGGTAGCGGGGGCGCACCTGGCCCATGATTCTGCGGTGCATGTACTGATGATTCATGTCCATCAGGTTTTCATGCATGAAGCTGTAATGGCAGGCGACCTTGCGTCCGAAACGGCGGGTTTTATAGGCGGGGTCGGCGGCGCCGCCCAATGCCGGGAAGCTCTCCGGGGTGGCCAGCGCAGGATCCCCGGCGAAGATCAGGATCAAGCCCGCTTCCTCGCGGCAGGGATAGGCGCGCACGCCGTTCGGCAATTTTCCTTTGCCAAGATACGGCACGTCGGTGCAGGCGCCCTCGCTGTTATAGGTCCAGCCGTGATAATGGCAGCGAATGGCGCAGCCGGTGACGACGCCGGCGTCCAACGGCACCTGCCGGTGCGCGCAGCGATTCTCCAGCGCGAACACGGCACTTGAAGCGGCGCCCGCTTTCGGACGCACCAGCACAATTGGATCGCCAGCGAAACGGACTGCAAGGGTTTTTCCGGCTTTGAGTTCACGCGACCAGGCAACGGGATACCAATGATCCGGATGGATTTTGACCTTACGGAAATCGGCCCCGGAACACTCCAGGCCATTCAACGGGGGCGGCACTTCAACGGTTTCGTCGGTGTTGAAGTTAATCGAATCCATGCGGAACCCTTCCAGACGCGTTTACGACAGTCTGCCAGCTTTGGTTGCAATTGAACATGGGGCTTAAATTACGTTTTCCTTAGCATTCCGGCGGTTTTATGGCGCTGAAATAACGCGTGGATGAAACCCCGTTCACTTAAGGGCTGCCGCAAAACTTCATTACAAATCCATGGGTTAGCAACACGATTCCGCCTTAATCGAACCCATCTATAGGGAGATCGAAAGGAGAAATTCGATGAAAAATTTACGCTCTCTGGGCCTGGCAGCGGTGATCGCGGCGATGGCCTTCACTACGACATCAGCCCTGGCCCAGCCCTATCCTGAGCACCCGCCTGGCCCGCCGCCCGGCTATTATCACCCGCCGGGTCAACCGCATGGTCCGCCGCCTCCGGGCTGGCACCAGTGGCATCAGGGCGATCATTATCACGGCAATCGCTACGTGGTGCATAACTATTCTTACTACCGGCTGCGGCCGCCGCCTCCTGGTTATCAATGGGTCCAAAATGGCGGCCAGTTTGTGATGATCGCTGTCGCAACCGGGCTGGTTACCGAGATTATCGTCAACTCACAGTACCAGTGATTGAACATTCTCAACTTACGCGCCGTGCCCAGCCGACCGCGCCCGGCAGTGCGAACGCCAATCCGGCGTCCGCACCCGCCCGGGACGGATATAGAATACGCAAGGAAAATTTCGATGAAACGCTTTTTAATGTCTACCGTCGCGGCCGGCATCGCATTGTCGATGATCGGCGCGCCGCTGGCGATCGCGCAATCCAACCCGCATCCTGGGCCGCAGACGGCACCGCACAGCAATGATGTGCACCCGACCGGGCCGCAGCATCCGCCGGAACAGCATGCGACCGTCGAGCATTCGAACAACACGCATACGATGGCCAACAACACCATGCCGCACCAGATGACCCAGGTTTCGCATGAAGAGCAGCACCCTGGACAGCAACCGATGCAGCACGAAGGTCCGCCACCGATGCAACATCAAGCGACTTATAACGGCCATCAATGGCACCACGGCGACCATTACACCGGCAACCGCACTTACGTGACCAACTACAACAACTATCATCTGAGCCCGCCGCCGTCAGGCTATCAATGGGTCCAGGATGGCGGTCAGTTCGTGTTGATCGCAGTGGCCAGCGGCATTATTGCCAGCGTGATCATGAACTCTACGTATCAGTAGGCTTAGGAAGTCTGAACATGGGCTGCGGCCAAGCCAAAGCCCATGGCTCAGACAGCAAAGGGGTTTTTGGTTTTTTTTCAAAAAAAGACCCCCTTCCCTTGCCATAAAATGCCCTCTGCCCTTTTCCCAAATCCTTTGCTAGGCTCCGGGCATGAACGAAATACGTCCGATCATACCGGGTATGGAACGACTGGAGGCTTTGGCGGCGGTTGAACGTAAGCTGCTCTGGCTGGCTTCCTGGATGATTCATAACGCCAATCACATCCGGCCGAACCGGGACGGGTTGAAGGTTGGCGGGCACCAGGCGAGTTGCGCCTCGGTGACCTCGATCATGACGGCTTTGTATTTTGAAATTTTGCGGCCCTATGACCGGGTGGCGGTGAAGCCGCATGCGGGGCCGGTGCTGCATGCGATCAATTATCTGTTCGGCCGCCAGAGCGTGGCGCAGATGGCGGCATTGCGGCAGTTCGGCGGCGCGCAGGCCTATCCCTCGCGGGTGAAGGATGGCGCGGAAATTGATTTCTCAACCGGATCGGTTGGGCTTGGCGTTGCACTCACCAGTTTTGCATCGCTGATGCAGGATTATCTGCGGGCACAGGGTCTGGTGGATCCCAGCCGGCCAAGAGCACGGCATATAGCCATCGCCGGTGATGCCGAGCTGGATGAGGGCAATATTTACGAAGCATTGCTGGAAGGCTGGAAGCACGACGTGCGGGATGTCTGGTGGGTAGTGGATTACAACCGCCAGAGCCTGGATTCCGTGATGCCGGACCGGCTGTTCGGCCGGTTCGAGGGCCTGTTCCGCGACATGGGCTGGAAGGTCGTTTCGCTGAAATATGGCCAGCAGCTGCAGGCGGTATTCGGTCTGCCCGGCGGCTCGAGCCTGCGCGGCTGGGTGGATGAATGCCCGAACAGCATGTATTCGGCGCTGACCTTTCAGGGCGGTGTGGCATGGCGGCAGGCGATTCTGGCCGATATGAGCAAAAGCCGCGGGGTTCGCGGCATTATCGACCCGCTGAGCGATGACGAACTGGCCGGGTTGATGACCAACCTAGCCGGCCATGACCTCGGCACGCTGACCGAAGCTTTTCGTCACGCAACCAAAACGGATCAGCCGACCTGTTTTCTCGCCTACACGATCAAGGGCATGGGGCTGCCGTTTGCCGGGCATAAGGACAACCATGCCGGCATGATGAGCGTCGAGCAGATGGAGAGTTTTCAGGCGGCGAACAAGGTGCGGCCCGGGCATGAATGGAACCGCTTCGAGGGGCTGGAACGGCCGCGCGACGTGGAGCGGTTCATTGCAAGCGTGCCTTACGCCGTGAAGCTCACGCCAACCGGGCGGCGGTTCAGCGCGCCGGCAGTGCGCGTACCGGAATATTTGCCGCAGCCGAAAACCAACGGCCGCAAGATGAGCACGCAGGCCGGCTTTGGCGAAATCCTTTCGGAAATCGGGCGCGCGGAGGGTGAAAGCGCCGAGCTTAGCAAGCATATCGTCACGATGAGCCCGGATGTTGCGGTCTCTACCAATCTTGGACCCTGGATCAATCGGCGCGGCGTGTTCGACCGGCATACGCGCGATGACGTGTTCCGCGACGGCAAGCTGGCGAGCGCGCAGCGCTGGGGCACCAATCCGCAAGGCCAGCATATCGAGCTTGGGATTGCCGAGCAAAATCTGTTCCTGCTGCTGGGTGCTGCCGGGTTATCGCACGACCTCCTGGGGGCGCGGCTGCTGCCGGTGGGCACGGTTTACGATCCCTTCGTGAACCGCGGCCATGATGCGTTGTTCTACGCCTGCTATCAGGATGCACGGTTTTTGCTGGTCGGCACGCCCTCCGGCATTACGCTGGCGCCGGAGGGCGGGCAGCACCAGTCCACCAACACCCCGCTATTGGCGATCGTGCAGGACCGGCTTGCGAGTTTTGAGCCGGCCTATTGCGACGAGCTGGCAATTTTAATGCGCCACGCGTTCGACTGGATGCAGAAACCCGAAGGCTCGGCGGTGTGGCTGCGGCTTTCCACGCGATTGCTGGCGCAACCGGATCGCGAGCTGGATGCGGCGGCGGTGATCAGCGGCGCGCATTGGATAACCGAACCGGCAAAAAACGCGCGCATCGCAATTGCCTTTCAGGGCGCCGTTGCCGGCGAGGCCGAAAAGGCGTTCGCGGCATTGCAGGAGGATGAGCCTGGCGCCGGCCTGCTCGCCATCACCAGCCCGGACCGGCTATATGCGGATTGGCGCGCGGCGCAGCGGCGGCGGCGTGAAGGCGATGCAGCAGCGCGCTCGCATATTGAGAAATTGCTGGCGCCGATGGCCCGTAACGCCGTGCTGGTGAGCGTGCTGGACGGCCACCCCGCTGCCCATTCCTGGCTTGGTTCGGTACGGGGGCAAAGGGTGATGGCTCTGGGGCCCGACCATTTCGGCCAATCCGGCGATGTGATCGATTTATACCGCGAATATGAGATCGACGCCTCGGCGATACTGGATGCATGCGCCGAGGCGTTGTTGAGCGATTAGTCCGGCAAAGTACTAACCGCCGCCGCCGCCAGCACCGCCGCCACCTGCACCGGCACCAGCGCCACCAGCCGCACCGCTGGCGCCTGCACTGCCTGTCCCGGAACCAACGCTTCCCGCGCCGCCCGTGCCGCCGGTGCTGCCCATCACACCATCGCTCGCGGACCCGGTGCTGCCCATGGCGCCGGCGCTGCCGCCGGTTCCGGCCGTTGAACCATTACCCATGGAGCCGTTCATCGAACCCGAATTGATCGAGCCGGATTGTGAACCAGGGCTCATCGCGCCGTTGGCGCTGCCATTCGCATTTCCCATGGGCGATTGCTGCTTGCCGGAACCGCTGGCGTTGATGCCGGAATCGACGTTGCCACCAGGCTTCGCGACCATCCCGGAATCGGTGGAGCCGTTGCTCGGGGTAATCGTCGCACCCGTAGCGCCGGTGCCGGACCCGGAACCCGCGCCGGTGGCCGTTGTGTTGGCCTCTCCCGGACCGGTCGCTCCGGAGCCGGCGGCACTGGACTGCGCAAAGGCAAAACCGGAACTGGCCAGGCCGATGCATAATGTACTTGCAAGCAATAAACGTGACATTCGAAACTCCTGAATATTTCCTGCCGGCCAGCTATTTTGGGTTTGCAGCGAAAGAGCCGCGGCCGCTGTCCAGCCAGTCTCACGTAATGCGAAAAGGCGAACCTTCGAGATGTTTCCGGTGAAACTTTAGTAGTGAAGCCGCCACCTGGAAAAACCATGCAGTCGCCGCATTGGCGCACTGCCTGGACGAAAACGCGGTACAGGCGCAGCATGGCGGCCTGACAAGGAGTTTGTGGTGCGCTTGAGTGAGACCAACAAGGCGCAAATTGAATCGCGCAAGGCCGCACGTGCCATTCATCCATGGCCGTTGCGTCTGATGCATTGGCTGAATGCTGTTGCAATTGTGATGATGATCGGCAGCGGCTGGCAGATCTACAATGCGTCGCCCTTGTTCAACTTCGCATTTCCGCCGCTGGTGACAATCGGCGGTTGGCTGGGCGCCGGCATTGCCTGGCATCTGGCCTGCATGTGGCTGCTGCTTGCCAATGGGCTCAGCTACCTGCTGTGGGGCAATCTGAGTGGCCATTTCCGGCGAAAACTCTGGCCGATATATCCTGCCGCGGTGCTGCGGGACATCGGGGCCGCCCTGCGCCTCAAACTGCCGCACCGGCATGGCAAGTATAATGCGGTGCAGCGCTTGCTTTACTGCGGCGTGATATTCGCCGGCATAGTGGTGGTGATTTCTGGCCTCGCGATCTGGAAGCCGGTGCAATTGTGGTTCTTCACCGATCTGCTGGGCGGGTATTTCGTGGCGCGCTACGTTCATTTTTTCGCAATGACCGCCATCGTGGCGTTCCTCTTCATCCATATTCTGCTGGTCGCATTGGTGCCAAAAGTGCTGCCGCCGATGATCTTTGGCGGCACAACCAAGGACGCCGAATCGTGAAAAAGCTGGATCTCAACCGCCGCAAGCTGCTCGGCCGGGCGTTGGCCCTGGGGGCGCTGACCGCCCTGCCCGCCTGCGACTATGACGACCCGGCGCATCCGGATCTGGCCGATCGTTTCCTGCACGCAATGTCGAGCTGGAATGACCGCGTGCAGGCGGCCCTGTTCAGCCGGCACACGCTAGCGCCCACATTCTCGGCTGCACAAATCACCAACCCGCCGCGCTTCAACGCCTTCTACGACATCAGCCAGGCGCCGGTGGTAGAACCCGCCACCTACCGGCTGGAGCTGAGCGGGCAAATTCAGGAAACAGCGCCCTGGAGCCTGGCGCAATTGCGGACGATGAAACAGGAGAGCCAGATCACCCGGCTGATCTGCGTCGAAGGCTGGCGCGTGATCGGCCAATGGAGCGGCGTGCCACTGGCGGAGTTTTTAAAACGCATCGGCGCGGATACCAAATGCAAATATGTCTCCTTCAAATGCGCCGACGGATATTATTCCAGTATCGACATGGCTTCAGCGCTGCACCCGCAAACCATCCTGGCGCTGGATTTCCTGAACGCGCCCCTCACCCCGGCCTTCGGCGCCCCTATGCGGCTACGCATCCCAACCAAGCTCGGCTTCAAGAATCCGAAATCGGTCATGAGCATGAGCGTGGGAAATATTTATACCGGCGGGTACTGGGAAGACCAAGGGTACAATTGGTTCAGCGGTTCCTAAGCAAGTGCTTCTTTTTTGAAAAAAGAAGCAAAAAACTTCTATTGCTCAGGGCGT
>JAMFSE010000004.1 GCA_026225115.1 Rhodovastum atsumiense | reverse complement strand
GCCCGCGCCGGCAGCGACACCCGCGCCTGTACAACCCGCCTCCCCCGCGCAGCCGGCCTCCTCTGCACAGCCGGCCGACGAGCCGATCGGAAACGTTGCGACCTTGACCGGCAGTGCGACCGTGACCCGCAACAATTCGGCAACGCCGCTCAAGCTGCAGGACGATATTTTCCTGAACGACGTCTTGGAGACCTCGGCGAATTCCAAGCTCGGCGTCACCTTCAACGATGCCACCACGTTTAACCTCACCGCCAACGCCAAGATCACCGTCGATTATTATGTCTATGAGGACGGCGGCAAGCAGAACGCCGCTTTGTTCGATATCGCCAAGGGCACCGTAGCCTTCGCCGCGGCCGCGGTTGCCCACACCGGCGATATGAAAATATCGACGCCGACCGCGTCGCTCGGTATTCGCGGCACCACCGGCCTCGTCGAAGTGCCGGAAGGCGCTGCCGCCAACAACCCGAACAATGTCGCGATCAAGCTTTATCCCGACGCCGACGGCCGGGTCGGACGGATCGAAGTCAACGACCGCAGCGGCGCTCGGCTGGGCGCCCTGACGCAGGGCTCCAGCGGCTTTACGATCAGGCCCGGCGCCGGCGGCCGCTTTAGCGCGGCACCGCTTTTGATTTCGCCGCAGCAGGCGCAGCGCGACCAGGGCATCGTGCGCCAGGTTCATGCCGCGCAGAGCGTCGGCCGCCAGATCGTGACCCAGCAGCGCGCGTTGCGGCAGGCCAATCCAAACAGGAACAATCCGGCCCGCAACAATTTGCGTAACAATCAAGCGCCGAACCAGCGCAACAATCCCGCAGGCCAACCAGGATTGCAGCGGCAAAACAACCTGCAACCGCGCCCCGGTTCGCCGCAGGCCCCGAACGGCCAAAACCGTCAGGGACAGCTACAGCCGGGCGCACGGCCCGCACCGGGCGTGCAGCCGCCGAATGCTCCCGCCGTGCGACAAGCAGGCGCGCCGCAGCCCGCATTGCAGCGGCCCGCAGCGCCGAACCGCCCGGCCGTGCGACGGCCACCGCCGCCGAAACCGCAGAAGAAGCGCTGAGGCCGGGGAGCTTGAACTGAGTTTCGCCGTCATTGCGAGGAGCGTAGCGACGAAGCAATCCAGTTTTTGCGTGGCACTGGATTGCTTCGCTTCGCTCGCAATGACGGACGCGTGGTCGGAATTTTAGATCGCGCGCGCTTCCAGGAAAATACGCAACCAAATCACGCCGCGCGGGTCAGCCAATCGCGGACTTTTCGCACCAGGCTGACGCGCGCGCCTTGATCGGTACGCGCTACACCGCTGTTCGCGGAATCCGGTTGCTCAGGTTCGGTCGGCAGGTTCGCCGCTATGTCCGGCTGTTGTTCGGTCGATTGCGGAACCATCCGGAAATCCTCCGAATTGGCAGCCGCGTCTGCTTCCGACGCCTCGGATTCCCAAAGCGCGATTTCCGACGTCTCGATTTCCGGCACGCCGGTTTCCACCATATCGCTCTCGACCGGCGAAACTTGTTCTTGGCCGAGCTGCGCGACTTCCGGTACGGCTTCGACG
>JAMFSE010000001.1 GCA_026225115.1 Rhodovastum atsumiense | reverse complement strand
TGCAGGCCGAGCTGCAAACGCCGGTCGCGGGGCTTTGCTGGTAATGTCAGGCCGGTGACCGCTGATTCGCTCATACGCTGTTTCTTCTCAACAAAAAATATTCGCATCCGCTCTGCTCCGGCCCGAATGCCGCAACCCATTCAGCCGAAGCTACGTATGGAGATTTGGTTTGGATGCAGGCCGACGCAAAAATCGCCTGGCTGTTAAAAACTTGTAAACTTTGGATAACTTGCTTGTGATGGAGGCGGGCGTTGATCCTTCTTATGTAGGAAGGATGCGGAGAATTATTCCTTATATCGTAACATTGCTTGTATTTATTGTTATGGATGCGGTCTGGCTTAAGCTCACCGCCGGCTTCTACCGCAGCCAGCTCGGTGATCTGCTGGCGCCGCAGGTGAGATGGCTGCCGGCGGTTTGCTTTTACCTGTTGCAGATTCTTGGCATTCAGATCTTTGTTCTGCCGCGTGCCGCCAATGCTGGCCGCGCCCTGATGTTTGGCGCCGGCTTTGGCATATTCACATATGCAACCTATGATCTTACGAATTTATCCGTCATCGGAAAGTTCACCTATTCGCTGGCGGTGACGGATATCGCCTGGGGCGCGGTGGTGACCGCAACGGCCTCGCTGGCTGGCTATTTTTCGGTGAGGATGCTGCATCGCCAGTGAGGCGCTACGTTGATGATATGTTTGTTTACCCGTGCGCTTTGCTGAATACATAAGCGAGGACAGCAGAAATTGAAGCGACCGAAACTTCGTTCAATATCAGCAGGGAATGGTAGGCCTTCGTATCGTATACGGCCGGCGGCGGTGGAAAATGCCCTTGCAGGAAGTAGAACGATACGAAGGGCAATGCGGTGCATAACGTCATCGGCAGAACTTCGCGCCTGCGGAAGCTTAAAACAGCGAGGCTAATGCAAGGGATGAGAAAAAGCGCCGTGCCGGAAGCCTCGCCCAGGAGCCAGGTGACATAGAGCGAATTCAGGGTGGCGGAGATGCTGAGCCAGATGCGGCTCCAAATCCCATTGCGCCGGGCGATCCATTGAGTCAGGAGAAAGAATGGGAAGGAGCCGGCTGCAAGCAACAGCCAGGGCAGGCCGGCGCGGCCGAGAATGAAATACAGATAGAGCGGATAAAACGGCGTGTTGCAGGCGAGCACCAGTGCAATCATGTTGCTCGCCTCGGTCACCTTGTCCGGATGCGCTGCAAACCGGAAATAGTTGAGGTTCATCCGGGAGCGATTTCACGCATGCGTCACGCCGGCTTCAAACGATACTGGCTGATCCCCCAGGATTTGCCGCCGGCATGGCCGAACAGGCCTTCGGTCGCCAGGAAAAACATCCGCCAGCGGCGCTTCCACAACGCGGCATCGGCGCCATAGGTGCTGCGAAGCACCGGCATGATCGCCGCCGTATTGCGGTCGAAATTATTCAGCCAGTCGCGCGCAGTGTGGGCGTAATGCGTGCCACTCCAGCGCCATTCCGCCTCCGCGTTAAACAGATCCGGAAAGCAATGCATCAGGCCATGGCTCGGCATGATGCCGCCGGTGAAGAAATGCTGCGCGATCCAATCGGCTTTCTCGGACGCGTCAAAGCGATAGGGTGCAGCACTATGGGTGAAGACATGAATGAAAACGCGGCCGTTCGGCTTCATCCAGGATTTCACCTTGGTGAACAGCGCCCGCCAGTTCGCCATATGTTCGAACATCTCCACGGACACCACCCTGTCGTAGCGTTGGTCCGCGACGAAATCATTCATGTCGCAGGTGATGACACGTAGATTCGTGAATCCTCGGGCTTGCGCGGTGGCTTCGATAAACGCCCGTTGCGAATGTGAGTTGGAGACGGCGGTGATGCGCGCCTTGGGAAAATGCCCGGCCATGTAGAGGCTGAGCGAACCCCAGCCGCATCCGAGTTCGAGAATCTGCTGGCCATCGGCAATGCTGGCAGCTGCCACCGTGCGCGCCAAAGCATTGGCTTCCGCGGTATCCAGCTCATCGGCCGGGTCTTCGTAAAAGCAGGAGGAGTATTTGAGATGCGGCCCCAGCACCAGTTCGAAGAATTCCGGCGGCACCTCATAATGCTGGGCGTTTGCGGTGTCGGTATGAATCGCGATCGGGTAGTTATCCATGGCCTGGGCGAACAGCTTCGCCGGTAGGGCGGCGGCGCTGCCGAGCGTGCGGTCGGTGCGCCCGACCATGCCGCTGATGCCGGCCTTTATCAGCAGATCGGGAACCGGCAGGCGCTCGGCAAGGAATGAGGCGGCTTCAGCGAATTTCATGATTAGGCTCCGAAATGGGAAGAAAAAGCGGCATGCGAACGGGGAGGGCGCGGAAAGAAGGCCGGAACACGCTGTTGATAGGCACGGTATTTGTCGCCGCGTGATATTAGCATCTCGCGCTCCAGCATCGGTACGCCGGAGATTTTCGTCAGCAAGAGAAACATCAGGGCCGGGGCGATGAACGCCAGCAAACCCCAGGCCCAGAGGCCGCTCAGGGCAAGCGCCGGGTAGGCGAGCCAGTACAGAAATTCAAAAAAATAATTCGGATGCCGGCTCCAGCCCCACAACCCAACATCGCAGACCTTGCCTTTGTTGCCCGGATCATGACGGAACTTGTGTATTTGCTGGTCCGCCACGGTCTCGCCGGCTACTGCAACGACCGCGATGGCGAGGCCGAGCACCAAGCGGATGCCGCCTAAGGGAAACGGGCACCACGCCGCGAACGCTACCGCCATCGCCAACGGCCATGCGGCGATTGCCTGCACCATCAAAAGCCCGAACATCCGCGGTTCGAATTTTTGTCCCCATTCCGAACGGAACCGTGCGTAGCGGGCGTCTTCATGGGGAATACCCTGCGTGCGCAGCAGTATGTAGCCGCCGAGCCTGAGCGCCCATATTGCCGCCAGCGCCGCGGCGAGGATGGAACGGGTCGAGAATCCGGCGGATATTGCGGCCATCGCGCCGACGGCGCCCGTGCCAAACGTCCAGAACACATCTACCCAGCCGGCATTGCGCGTTGCCCGCTGGACGGCCCAGGCGGCGGCCATGACCAGGATCAAAAATGCAAGGACAAACAATGCGGTGGTCAAAAGATGCGGCATGTTGATGACAATCCATTCCAACGATCACAGATACGTTAACAACATGGGTTTGGATGCGGACGGGTCCAACTTTCTTCTAATTGATTGATTCGTAAGAAAAGGCTACGAGAAATTCAAAATCCTAAGGGGGCTCTGATACTCCAGTCTATTGAGCGCATTGCATGAGCAGCAGTTTCGCCACCCCGGCGGAGGGTCGCGCTGAACTGATCGCCTATCTCTACCGCATCTCTCGCGGTGAGCGGGTTGCGCTTGAAAATCTGTACCGCCGCACCAGTGCGAAACTATTTGGCGTCTGCCTACGTATCTTGAGTGATCGGGCGGAAGCCGAGGATGTATTGCAGGAGGTGTATCTTACCGTGTGGAACAAGGCGGCCCAGTTTGACGCGGAGCGAGGGCTGAGCCCGATCACCTGGCTGACGAGCATTGCCCGCAACCGGTCCTTGGACCGGCTGCGCGCCCGCAAACAGCGCACCGGCGGGCTGGATGAGGCGGCTGAGATTGCTGATCTCTCGCCTTTGGCGGATGCGGCGCTCAGCGCGCGGGAGACGTCAGAGCGGCTTGGCGCCTGCCTGGAGCAGCTGGATAGCCGCGCATCGAGCGCCATCCGCTCGGCGTTTTTTGGCAGCCAGACCTATGAGATGCTGGCCAAGGCGGCGGAGATTCCCCTCGGGTCGATGAAAAGCCTGATCCGGCGCGGCTTGATGCGGCTGAAGGACTGCCTGGAATCATGAGCGGCAGCTTCGACATCGATCCTCCGGAAGACGATATGGAGATGCTGGCGGCCGAATATGTGCTGGGGCTGCTGACGGTTGCCCAGCTGCCGCATGTGGTGGCGCTGCGCGCCGGCAGCAGGCGATTTGATAATGCGGTAAACCAATGGGAGATACGGCTGTTGCCGTTTGCCGAAGCGGTGGAGGCGGTGGAACCGCCGGCCCGCATCTGGCCGGCGATTGCCGCGGCCATTGCGCCTGTTTCGGAGCATTCCGGTATCTGGAACAATCTGCGGTTCTGGCGGAATTTCGGTTTTGGCGCCGGTGTGGCCGGTGTTGGGTTGGCGGCGGCCTTGGTTGCCATCGTGAGCACCCGCGTGCCCGCACCGCGCCCCATTGCGACGGTGGCGCTGGTCTCGCAGCATGAAGGCGTGTTCGTTGCGACCGCACAGCAAACCAGCGGCGGCATTCAGCTGGTGGTGAGCCCGGCGCAGGTTGTGGTGCCGGCTGGAAAATCGGCTGAGCTATGGCTGATAACGCCCGGCAATAAACCGGCACCGCTCGGGCTGCTGGCAAGCGCGCGCCCGGTTACGGTCATTATTTCCGCCTCGCAACTCAGCGGGAATATTGCTTTGGCTGAGCTTGCGGTATCGATTGAACCGCCTGGCGGGTCGCCCACTGGCCAACCCACAGGGCCGATCATCTCGGCGGCCAAGTTCTCGCCGCTTTAGGGCGCGCGTTTATTAAAAAATAACCAGTTTCCGCCAGCCCGTTGCATCCGTCGCCATATATTCCTCGTAGCTCTGCACGCAGGGTAGTTTGGAAAGCGAATAAGCGCGCAATGACGGCGGCGAGGCAGTGACGGCGAATATATTTTGGTTTCGAAATGATCTGCGGCTGGCCGATAATCCCGGTCTGGCCGCGGCGCTGGAGCGTGCCGATAAGACGGCGTTGATCTATGTGCTCGACGATAAGGCCGCCGGCGATTGGGCGATGGGCGGTGCGGCCCGATGGTGGCTGTATCACTCCCTGCTCAGTTTGGGGCAGGCGATTGCCGAGCGCGGCGGCAAGCTTATTTTGCGGCGTGGCGATGCCGGCAGCATCATTCCGAGGCTCGCGGCTGAATTGAAGGCGGAAACGGTTTTTGCCAGCCGGAGATTTGCGCCCTGGGGGCGTATGCAGGATCGCGAAATTGCCGAGGCGCTGAAATCATCCGGTATCGCGCTGCGCCGGCATCTCTCGACTTACCTGTTTCCGCCCGAAACTATTAAAACCAAAACCGGGGGTACCTACGGCGTCTTCACGCCATTCTCCCGCACCTGTTACGACCAGGGGCCGCCGGCGCCGGCGATTGCGCCGCCGGAGCGGATTGACAGCCCGCGCGGGATCGCCAGCGATGCTCTCGATGATTGGCAGTTGACCCCGGTCAAGCCGGATTGGGCGGCAGGGTTGCGCGCCGCCTGGGAACCGGGTGAAGCCGGAGCAAAGCAGCGGCTCAAGCGCTTTATCCGCGAGGCCATGCAAAGCTATAAAACCGGCCGGGATATTCCGGGCGAGGACGGTACCTCCGGGCTTTCGCCGCATTTGCATTTTGGTGAAATCTCTCCGGCGGCGATCTGGCGCGCCGCCGGGCGTTCAGAGAATTCCGGCGCCGGGCGGGATATTTTTCTGAAAGAGCTGATCTGGCGTGAATTTGCCGCTTATTTGCTGTGGCATCATCCGGAAATGCCGGAGCAACCGTTGCGCGCGGAATTCGCCAAACTGCCTTGGCGTGACGACAGGGAGTCGTTGCAGGCATGGCAGCGCGGGCTGACCGGGATTCCGATTGTTGACGCCGGCATGCGGCAATTATGGCAGGCGGGTTGGATGCATAACCGCATCCGCATGGTCACCGCCTCGTTTTTGACCAAGCATCTGTTGATCCCCTGGCAGCAGGGTGAAGCCTGGTTCTGGGATACGCTGGTCGATGCCGATCTCGCCTCCAATACCATCAACTGGCAATGGGTGGCGGGCTGCGGCGCGGATGCAGCGCCATATTTCAGGATTTTCAACCCGGTGCTGCAGGGGAAGAAATTCGATCCGGACGGCAATTATGTCCGGAAATTTGTGCCCGAGCTCGCGGCGATGCCGGATAAATTTATTCACGCCCCGTGGGAGGCAAATGCCGAGGTCCTCGCCGCCGCCAAGATCAAGCTGGGATGCGATTATCCGCACCCGATCATCAGCCTGACGCGCGGGCGCGAACGGGCTTTGGCGGCGTATAAGAAAATATCCGGCCGAACGGGTGAGAAGGATGGGTGAGACGCGGCAGCGAATCGCGGTGATCGGCGCCGGTATCTCCGGTCTTTCCGCTGCCTGGCTGCTGCGCGATAAATTCGACGTGACTTTGTTTGAGGCCGAGGCCCGCGCGGGCGGTCACGCGGATACGCAGATTGTAAGGCCGGATGACGACGAAATTTTCGTCGACACGGGCTTCATTGTTTTCAATAATGTTAATTATCCGAACCTGGTGGGGTTTTTTAATGCGCTTGGCGTTGCCTCGCAGGAGAGCAACATGTCTTTTGGCGTGTCGAAGAATGATGCCTCTTATGAATATGCCGGCGGTGATTTGAAGCAGCTTTTTGCGCAGCCTGAGAATATTTTCAAACCGCGGTTCTGGCGCATGGTGGCGGATATTCTGCGGTTCAACAATCAGGCGCCGGCGCTGCTGGACCACGAATCCGGGCAGAGCCTGGGCGAATACCTGATTGCGAATGAATATAGCGCAGGGTTCGTGGATGACTATATTTTGCCGATGGGAGCGGCCATCTGGTCGGGGTCGGTTGATGGCATGAGAGCATTTCCGGCGAAAAGTTTCATCCGGTTTTTCGTCAATCATGGGCTGTTGAAAATCAGCGGTCGCCCGCAATGGCGCACCGTCACCGGCGGCTCGAAGGCCTATGTGGACCGCGTGCTGCGCGATCTCGGCAACCACGTCCGGCTTGCGGCTGCTGTGCAAAGAATCCGCCGCACCGCGGACGGTGCGATTGTTGAAACCTCGCAGGGATCGGCGGTTTTTTCGCAAGTGATCTTCGCCTGCCACGCGGATCAGGCTTTGGCGATGATCGAGCGCCCAACGCCGCGCGAGACGGAAGTTTTGGGCGCCATCGGCTTTCAGGACAATATCGCCGTGCTGCATCAGGATGCGGCGTTGATGCCGCGCCGCCGGCTCGCCTGGTCTTCCTGGAACTATCTTAGCCAAAGCAAGGAAGATCAAAGCCAGGCGATTTGCCTGACCTATTGGATGAACCTGCTGCAGGGCATCAAGACGAAACTGCCTTTGCTGGTCAGCTTGAATCCGAACATTACGATTGATCCGGCAAAGATATTGCTGCGTAAAACCTACCGCCACCCGCAGTTCAACGCCGCCGCCATGCAGGCGCAGGAATATTTATCCGATATTCAGGGCGTGGAAAATTTCTGGTTCACGGGCGCCTGGACCGGCTGGGGATTTCATGAGGATGGTATTGCCTCCGCGGTGCGGGTTGCCAATGCGCTGGGGGTGGGGGCACCATGGCAGCCGGTGTGATGAAGAGCCCCATGCTTTATGCCGGACGGGTCGCGCATATCCGGCATAGTCCGTTCCGGCATCGGTTCGATTACCGGATCTGGATGCTCGGCATCGATCTCGATCGCATCGATGAATTGGCGGCGCGGTCGAGATTGTTCTGCCATAATCGCTTCGGCATTATTGCGATCCGCGACAAGGATCATGGTTTTCGCGACGGCTCCGGCTTGCGGGGTTTCGTTGAGACCGCATTGGCTGGGGCAGGGCTGGCCGAATACGGCGCGAAGATCATTTTTGTCGCAACGCCCGCCGTGCTTGGCTTTAGTTTCAATCCGATAAGCTTCTATTTTTGCCATGATGGCGAAGGCAGGCTTGGCGCTGTTTTGCATCAGGTTAAGAATACTTTTGGCGATCAGGTGGGTTATGTGATGCCGGTGACGGAAGGCGGCGGTGTTATCCGGCAAACGGCGCCGAAATCCATGCATGTTTCGCCGTTTTTCGACATGCAGGGCGGTTATCGCTTTGCGTTCACGCCGCCGGGCGAGCGGTTCACCGTATCCATCCAATATGGCGCGGAGGTGAAGCGTCTTACCGCCACCATGCGATTATATGCGCGGCTGTATTCCGACGGGGCGTTGCTGCGTCTGTTGGCGCAAATGCCGCTGACGCCGATGAAAGTGTTGGCGGCGATTCATTGGCAGGCGTTGAAAATATACATGCGCGGCGGGAAGTTTCACAAAATTCCGGCTGATCCGCATTTGGCGATTGTTGCCGGGGAATCCGAATGAAATATTTTTTGCCGGCTGCGTTCTTGCTACTGAGTGCCTGCGGCATTCCCAAGGCGACCTCATTTTATGAAAGCGCGGTCGTGGCGGGGGCGCCGCCGGGGACGGTGATTGCCGTCGAGCCCTACAGCCCCAGCGTGCCGGGTGCCGCGGCCTATCGGGTAATGTATAATTCCACCGATACGCACGGCGTGACCATCCCGGTCTCGGGCGTCATTTATATCCCGCTTGCGCCGGCGCCGCCGGCCGGCCGCAATATTGTCGCCTGGGCGCATCCCACCACCGGCATTGCGCAGGGCTGCGCGCCCTCACTCGATAATGGCGGGCTTGGCGCGCTGAGTTTGGCGCAGTCGATCCCTGGGCTCGGCGATTTCATTTCCGACGGCGATATTGTTGCCGCCACCGATTATCCCGGGCTCGGCGCGCCCGGCACGCATCCCTATCTCATCGGTGACGGTGAGGGCCGCTCGATTATCGATTCCGTCCGCGCCGCCCGCACGCTGCCGGGTGCGGATAGCAACGGAAAATATGCGGTGTGGGGGCATTCCCAGGGCGGGCAGGCGGCATTGTTCGCCGGGCAGATCGCCAATGAATATGCGCCGGAGCTCAAGCTGGTTGGCGTAGCGGCAGCGGCGCCGCCGACCGATATGAATATCGAACTCACTGAGCCATTCCGCAGCAACAGCGGCAGGTTGCTCGCGTCCTATGTCTATTATAGCTGGGCGAAAACCTACGGCATTCCGATCACCAGCATCGTTTATCCGCAGGCGGTTCCGGCCGTGCATAAAACCGTGATGAAATGCATCAATACGCTTGGTCAGGCGATTGATGCCGTGCATGCGGCGTCCGCGCTCAACCCGGTCTTTCGCAGCCATAACCCGAACCAGACTCCGCCCTGGCCAGCGCTGCTGACGGAGAACTCGCCGGGTGGCGCGGCGCCCGGCGCACCGCTTCTTATTGTTCAAGGCAGCGAGGATGCGACGGTGGAGCCGCATTTCACCCATAGCTTCGCGGCCGCGGTCTGCGCCAAACATGAAGTGCTGGATTACCAGGAACGCGACACCGGCCATCTGACGATTGCGATTAAGTCGAGCGGCATGGTTGCCGGTTGGATCCATGATCGATTTAATGGGGTAGAGGCGCCGAATAATTGTAAAGCGTAAATATGGCGTCGCGTTACCGGCGCTCATGTCCAAAATTAGCAAAAGTTTTTTGGTTCTTTTTTTCCAAAAAAGAACTGCTTGGACTTCACTTAAAAACGAATCTCTTCGAGAGAAAATAATTAAATAAAAGTCCGGCGGCAGAACCGGCGATGATGGCGAGCACCGGTTGTTCGCGGCAGCGCAGGCTGATCGAGATCAGGATGAAGAAGGTGCCGCGGTTGAAGACGAAGCCGATGGAATTTACCGCGAGGAAGCGCATCAGCTGATGGTGGGCGGCGATGTGGTCCAGGTGGCGGAAGGTCCAGAGGCGGTTGACGATCCAGTTGGCGGTGCCGGCGACGAGGAAGCCGCAGAGGCCGGCGATGTAGAGGCCGGTGGCGGCTTTGAGGGCGTAGACGGTTGCGGTGTCCCAGCAGAAGCCCAGGGTTCCGACGATGCCGAAGCGGATGAAATCCGGATTGAGGCCGGTGCGGGCGAGGAGGGCGACGATGGCGTCGAGGCCACGCACGACTGGGTTCAGGGTGGCATCGGTATTCATGCGGCGGAGTTACTGAGTTTGCCGCATTGCGGCAAGCGCGGAAGATAGCGCAGAAGTTGCTTGATTTTATGGCGACTGCATCTTAAAGTTGATAAGAACAAAGGCTGAACAATTAGTTAACAACCTAATAATTTCATGTTGCTAATATGTTCTGTTCATGTGACTCTCATAAAGACGGTGCCGATTCGCGGCATTTTTGAGCGTAGGGCTAGATTTTTCGGTTAAGTTTTTCTTCAGTATTTTCCATGGGGACGTGAGATGGCAATTTCTGCGGCGGGCACAAAACGGCGTTTAACGGCGGTGGACTCCATGGGCGATTCTGGGGAGAGCGGGACGAGAAAGCCGGATTCGGAGAAGAGCAAGGCGCTGGATGCGGCGATGGCGCAGATTGAGCGGGCGTTCGGCAAGGGCTCGATCATGCGGATGGGCGCGCAGAGCGGCGAGGCTATTCCGGTGATATCCTCCGGATCGCTGGGGCTGGATCTGGCGCTGGGGATTGGCGGGCTGCCGAAAGGCCGGGTTATCGAGATTTACGGGCCGGAAAGCTCGGGCAAGACGACGCTGGCGCTGCATGCGATCGCGGAGGCGCAGAAGCGGGGCGGGGTTTGCGCGTTTATCGACGCCGAGCATGCGCTGGACCCGACCTATGCGCGCAAGCTTGGGGTGGATGTGGATAATTTGCTCATCAGCCAGCCGGATACCGGTGAGCAGGGGCTGGAGATTGCCGATACGCTGGTGCGGTCGGGCTCGATCGACGTGCTGGTGATCGATAGCGTGGCGGCTTTGGTGCCGCGGGCGGAGCTGGAGGGCGAGATGGGCGATACCCATGTCGGCCTGCATGCGCGGTTGATGAGCCAGGCGTTGCGGAAGATCACCGGTTCGGTTTCGCGCAGCAATACGATGCTGATTTTCCTCAACCAGATCCGGTTGAAGATTGGCGTGATGTTCGGGAATCCGGAGACCACGACGGGCGGAAATGCGCTGAAGTTTTATGCCTCGATCCGGATGGAGATCCGGCGGATTGGCTCGATCAAGGATCGGGAAGAGGTTACCGGCAATCATACGCGGGTGAAGGTGGTGAAGAACAAGCTGGCGCCGCCGTTCCGGCAGGTGGAGTTCGACATCATGTTCGGCGAGGGCATCAGCAAGATGGGCGAGCTGGTGGATCTGGGCGTGAAGGCGGGGGTGGTGGAGAAATCCGGCGCCTGGTTCAGCTATGACAGCCAGCGGATTGGCCAGGGGCGGGAGAATGCCAAGCAGTTTCTGCGCGACCATCCGGAGATGGCGGATGCGATCGAGAAGCGTATCCGGGATCAGTCGGCGGTGATTGCCGAGGCATTATTGGTGGCTGAGGACGGTGGCGAGGCTGAGGACGAATAAGACTTAAATAGCGACGGCGGTGGCGATGGTCGCGGCGGCGCTCGCGACCGTTGCGATGTCGTCGCCGAGGCTGTGATGGTGGTGGCCGGGGGCGGTCGAGGTCGTGCTGCCGGTGGCGCCTGGCGTGGCAGGGGCGGACGTGCTGCCGCTGTTCATGCCGAGCAAAGCCGAAAGCATGCTGGAACTCAGCGTCGAGCCGCCGGTTGTGGCGGTGCCGGGCAGCAGATCCGATGAATTGGCGATTGCGTTGAAGGCGGAGCCCTTGGCGGTGCCGTTGTGACTGGTGTTGTGCGCGGCGCGGGCGGCCTGGATTGCCGCGTTGGACGCGGCGGCGGCGGATACGGTCATTTTCGGTCCTCTTATATAAATGCGGATGGCTCGCGAGGTTGAGCAAGAACGGGGCCAGGTTTTCGGGGGCAAATCCCGTTGATTTTTCTGGAAAATAGACCCGAGGTGCCCGGCAGATAATGCCGCGCGGCAATGCGGGCAGGGCGGCCCTTGACCATGATTTTGCCTGGTCGCTGTATTTCAGCGATCCGTTTGGCAATCCGTATGAGATTACCAGCTATGATTACGGGGCCTTGAGCGAAAGCCTTAAGTAATAGGCAATCTCTTTCCACCCTTGGCTTCGTCCCCGGTTAAAGGTAATTCCGCTCCCATGGTCAGTAGTAACGATATTCGCGCGACTTTTCTGGGGTTTTTCGCCCGTAATGGGCATGAGGTGGTGCCAAGCTCGCCGCTGGTGCCGCGCAATGATCCGAGCCTGCTGTTTGCCAATTCCGGCATGGTGCAGTTCAAAAACGTGTTCACCGGACAGGAGAAGCGGCCGTATTCAAGGGCGACCTCGGCGCAGAAATGCGTGCGGGCGGGGGGCAAGCATAACGATCTCGATAATGTCGGGTATACGGCGCGGCATCACACCTTCTTTGAGATGCTGGGGAATTTTTCCTTCGGGGATTATTTCAAGGAACAGGCGATCGACCAGGCCTGGACGCTGCTCACCAAGGATTTTGGGCTGCCGAAGGATAAATTGCTCGTCACCATCTATCATGATGACGAAGACGCGGCGCTGCTGTGGAAGAAGATTGCCGGGCTGCCGGACGAGAAGATTATCCGGATTGCGACGTCGGATAATTTCTGGCGGATGGGCGATACCGGGCCTTGCGGGCCGTCTTCGGAGATTTTCTATGATCATGGGCCGAAAATTGCGGGCGGGCCGCCGGGGAGTCCGGATGAGGATGGGGACCGGTTCATCGAGATCTGGAATCTGGTGTTCATGCAGTATCTGGAGGAGGCGGGGGGTGTGCGGACGGCGCTGCCAAGGCCTTCGATCGATACCGGGATGGGGCTGGAGCGGTTTGCCGCCATTTTGCAGGGCAAGCATGATAACTACGATACCGATACGCTGCGGGCGTTGATCCTGGCCTCGGCCGAGGCGACCGGCACGGACCCGGATGGCGCGTTCCGCACCAGCCACCGGGTGGTGGCGGATCATTTGCGGAGCACCTCGTTTTTGATGGCCGATGGCGTGCTGCCCAGTAATGAGGGGCGGGGCTATGTGCTGCGGCGAATCATGCGCCGGGCGATGCGGCATGCATATTTGATGGGCGTGACCGAGCCGTTGATGTACCGGCTGGTGCCGGCGCTGACGCGGCAGATGGGGCAGGCGTACCCGGAGCTGAATCAGGCGGAGGGGCTGATTGTCGAGACGTTAAAGCTGGAGGAGACGCGCTTCAGGGCGATGCTTGAGCGCGGGATTTTTCTCCTGAATGACGAGACGTCGAAGCTGGGTGAGGGGCAGAGCCTGCCTGGGGCCGTTGCGTTCAAGCTATACGATACGTTCGGGTTTCCGTTGGATCTGACCCAGGATGCACTGCGCGAGCGGGAATTGGGCGTGGATATCGACGGGTTCAATACGGCGATGGCCGAGCAGCGGACCCGGGCGCGCGCGGCCTGGAGCGGTAGCGGCGAAGCGGCGACCGAGAGCGTCTGGTATGGGCTGAAGGAGAAGCTGGGGGCCTCGGAGTTTCTGGGCTATGCGACCGAGGCGGCGGAGGCTGAGATTACGGCGATCATCGTCGATGGGCAGCCGGTGGATGAAGCCTTCGTCGGCCAGGAGGTGGCGTTGCTGCTGAACCAGACGCCGTTTTATGCCGAGAGCGGCGGTCAGGTTGGCGACACCGGGGTGATTACCGGGGCCGATAGTTTGAAGATTGGGATTACCGATACGCAGAAGAAACTGGGTGAGCTGATTGTGCATCTCGGCCGGGTCGAGGCGGGGACGGTGCGCGTTGACGAGGCGGTGCTGGCCGAGGTTGAGCATCAGCGCAGAAGCAACATTCGGGCGCATCACTCGGCGACGCATTTGCTGCATGAGGCGTTGCGGCGGCAGCTTGGCACGCATGTGACGCAGAAGGGGAGCTGGAATGCGCCGGATCGGCTGCGGTTCGATATCTCGCAGCCGCGGCCGGTGACGAGCGATGAGCTGGCGGCCGTGGCGCGCGAGGTGAATGAGCGGATCCGGGAGAATGCCGAGGTCACGACGCGGTTGATGACGCCCGACGCGGCGGTGAGGCTGGGTGCGATGGCGCTGTTCGGCGAGAAATACGGCGATGAGGTGCGGGTTGTGGCGATGGGGGAAAGCGATGATCCCGCTGCCAAGAATGCGTATTCAATTGAGCTGTGCGGCGGCACGCATGTGGGGCGGACCGGGGATATCGGGTTGTTCCGGATTACCTCGGAGGGGGCGGTTTCTGCCGGGATCCGGCGGATAGAGGCGCTGGCGGGAGATGCGGCGATTGCGGCGATGGAGGAGGAATCCCGGTTGCTGGCGGAGGCTGCCGCGGCGCTGAAATCGCCGGCGGCGGAATTGCCGGCACGGATTGCAGCACTGCAAGATGAGAAGAAGAAATTGGAGCGGCAGGTTTCCGAGTTGCAGAAAAAGCTGGCGATGGGGTCGGCGACGGGTGCGGCTGAGGAAATCGGCGGGGTTAAATTCTCGGGGCGCAATGTTGGGGATGTTTCGGCGAAGGATTTGAAATCCGTGGCCTCGGCGGTGCTGCAGGAGATGGGCGGCGGGGTGGCGGCGCTGGTTGCGACCAATGAGGGCAAGGCCAGTATTGTCGTGGGTGTGTCGCCGGAGTTTTCCTCGAAGTTCGATGCGGTGGCGCTGGTGCGGGCGGCGGCGAATGCGGTTGGCGGCAATGGCGGCGGCGGGAGCCGGAATATGGCGCAGGCGGGCGGGCCGGATGGCACCAGATGGCAGGCGGCGATTGATGCGGTACGCGCGGAGCTGGCTTAGAGGCCGGCCAGTTTCTTACAGGGGAAGCGGCTGCGGCGGGTGGTGGCCGGAGAGGATGCCGAGCGCGCCCAGCAGAGCGTTTTCATAGGATTGGTCGAAGGATTCTCCGCGATCGCTCCATTTGATGACGCGGCCGTGGAAAATGGATTGCCAGTTTGCGATCCAGCCAAGTGCTGCGTCGCTCCAGATCATGCTGCCTTTGACCGGGAATGTCCCTGGCGGCGCCGCGGCGGCCGGGCTGGATGGCAGTTCTACCGGGAGTGCTGTGCGGATGGCGGCATCTGCCAGGGCGGCGCGCATCAAGGGCTGCTGGTCGTAGCCGGTGGTGGGGCCGGCCAACAAAATGAAGCTGCCGGAATAGGCGTGCACGTCCGTGGTCAAAAACACGGTGGGGCGGCGGCCGGTCCAGATGCTGCTGCCGAGCCGTTTCAGGGCGGCGGCGATTTTTTCTTGATCGAATAAAGCGGTGAGGTCGAAGGGGCGGTCTCGCGTGCCTTGTTCGTCATGTTTCGGTAGCGCGCTCATGCGGTCGTGATAGGCGATGGCGATCACCATGGCGGCGGCTTGCTGGCGCATGGCGGGAAAGCCCGGGGCTTTGAGAATGTTCGGGTCGCCTGATGCCTTGATCAGGACTTCGCCGAGGCAGAGGGCGAGACCGCGCGGCCGGTCGCGATTATCGGTGCCGGTTACGATTGCGTGGCCGATGTAGACCGGGTCGCCCTGTAACTGGTCCTGGACCGTCACGGCGGTGGCGAGTTGGGGAAATGTCAGTAGAAGGCTGCCTGCGGTCAGCGCCTGGCGGCGGCCGATCGTCAGCTTCAACGCTGAATTGCTCAGCTTTTGCATAATGCGAGGGTCGCAGGATTGGTCGCGGGGCGTCAACTTAAAATCGAGGATGCGGGCTTTGCTTGCGCGCGTTGACTGTTTCGATTGAACTGCCCGGGATGGGAAAAATGGCTGGGCGCGTGACCATTCATGACAGGCTGGAGGCCGCGGGTGGAAGGCCCTCCGGGTTTGATTACCTGCGGGTGATCCTGGCGACCGGGGTGGTATTTTTTCACAGCGTTAACCTGACGCTTTATCCATATGCGTCGTTTTATTCCCTGCCGAATCTGCTGCTGCCGTTCGAGCCGATGATTTTGCCGATGTTTTTCGCCCTCAGCGGGTTTCTGGTGGCAGGGAGTCTGGCGCGGAGCAGGACGCTGGTTTCGTTTCTGGGGCTGCGCGCGATCCGGATCCTGCCGGCCTTGCTGGTTGAGACCGTGTTATGCGCCGTGGTTCTGGGGCTGGTGTTTACGACATTGCCGGTTGGGGATTATTTGAAAAGCCCGGTCTTTGCGCATTACTTCCTGAATATTATCGGCGATATCCATTTTTATCTGCCGGGGGTGTTTGCGGCGAACCCGTTCCATTATGTGAATCTGCAGCTTTGGACGGTGCCGTGGGAAATGCGCTGCTATCTTGCAATCGGGGTGCTGGTTGCGGTGGGGCTGGGCAAGCGGAAGGGGCTGGTTTTCGGCGTGGCGCTGTTGGTGACGGTTGGGATATTTGTTCATCACGCGCTGCATCATGGGTTTGGAAAATATAATTTTGATACGCCCGGCGTGGTGCTGGTGCAGTCTTTTCTTTATGGCGTCTGCATCTATCTGTTCCGGCATCGGCTGGCCTGGAATTTTTGGGTTATGGCGGTATGCCTGGCTGCGTTTTTGCTTCTGACCTCGCCGATGTTTGGCGCCTGGGGGGCGTATCTGGCGGCACTTCCCGGTTCGTATGTGACGGTCTATCTGGGTTTGCTGCAGCCCCGGAGGTCGGCGATTGTCAGCTCGGGCGATTATTCCTACGGGATCTATCTGTATGGGTTTCCGGTGCAGCAGGCGCTGGTGGCGCTGTTCGGGCGGCCGTTGATGCCCTGGTATTTGAATTTTTGTATCGCTTTTCTGATTGTCGTGCTGCTTGCGGTTGTCTCCTGGCATCTGTTTGAGAAGCATGCCAACAAATTGCGGCCGGCGCTGTTTGGTTTCGAGATCTGGGCGATTGGATTATGGGCGCGGACCGGTTCGGCGGCTTTGAATTTGGCAAAGCCGGCGGCAAAGGACGAATGAACCGGCGCAATGATCAAAAATCGGCTTCACATCTAAATAAAAAGTCGTTAACCCTGTAGGTCGAGCAAGGTTCCTGCTCATGGGAGAAGCCTACTGGACCCGTATCAAGTCAAGAATTCGAGGGAATCACGCGCAAGTCGGTTTGAGTGGGGTAGGCAAATCGTCCGATCTCGGTGGCTTACGATTTTGATGGCCGTGCTGACGGTGGCTGGCATTGCTGTTTCCGCGCCTGCATGGGCGCAGAACCTGAATGGCTACCGCGGTCCGGCCGCCGAACTTCAAGCGATTAACTCAAATCCAGATGTTTTGCATAAATACGAGAATGTTCTGGCGCAAATCGCGGTCAAAGCTGTCGCAAACGACAATCTGCCGCCGAATACGCAGCTTAACCTTGACGTCGCTGACGTAAATACTGGCCTGACGGCACTGGGCCTCCCGAACATCACGACTGAAGAAGTGCGCCAGGAGTTGACCCTGGGGTTTCTGAATGCGGCCGGCGCGTTGGGCTCGACCATTTCATCGAGTGCTCAGACCCAGCAGGAGATTGACCGGAACATCCTGGATAGCGCGATGAGCTGCCCGGTCTTCGACGGACAAACGACATTGCTGGGCGAAGATACTTGCGTCTGGACCAAGGCGACCGGGCAGCGTACCGACCAGTACGCAAATAGCGGCAACGCCGGTTACCGGGTCAGCGACATGATCTACAGCATCGGCGGGCAGAAGGCGTTGGCGCCCGGCTGGTTCTTGGGCGGATCGTTCGCCGGGGGACCCGTCTGGAGCGAGAATGCCGGCAGTTTTGACGGCAATGGCCGGAGTTTCGATGGCAGCGTCGCGCTGAAACATATTCGCGGTCCCTGGCTGTTCGCCGGCGCGCTGGCGATGGGCACATTGTCCAGTAACTATAGCACCCCAAGCCTGGCGACAGGGGCCGGCAAGCTTTCAAGTAGCCGCAACTTGTTTTCAACCGCTGCACGGCTGCGGGTGGCGTATGATATTTCGTTCGAAAACTGGTATATCCGGCCGCGGGCGGATTTCGACCTGATATTCGCGCATTTGCCGGCGTTCCAGGCGGTCGGAAACTATCAGCTTGGCGTGGCGGTGGAAGGTGCGAACCAGCTCATCCCCGTGCTGACGCCGATGGTTGAATTTGGCGGACGCGTTAATGCGGGGCAGTCGGGTCTGATTATGCGGCCCTATATCGCCGCCGGGCTAAGCTATAATCCGAACAACAAGCATACGGTCAATGTGGATGGGCTGGTTCAGGGCGACAGGCTGGGGAGTTTCGATGAAACTTACAGCGCGCCGAGTGTGGTGGGCGATGCCGATGTTGGCTTGCAGCTGTATCAGGTGAAGGGCTTTGAGGTGAAAGCCGAATATGATGTCAACGCAGCCAGCGCATTTCTCAGTCAGAGCATCAACCTGCGCGCCGCATACCATTTTTAACGTGCTCGGGTTGCGGCGTTAGACGCTTCAGGCCCAGAGTAGCAAAGTTTTTTTGGTTCTTTTTGTTCACAAAAAGAACTGCTTACCTCCCTCCTGTTTTCACCTCTTGAGCATTGCTGCAACTGCGGTCACAAGCAGGGCCATGGCTCCTCCCTTACTGCTGCTGCAAGATATTCGTGTGACGCTTGGTTCGGTTCCGTTGTTGGACGGGGCCGGGATTGGCGTGGGGGCGGGGGAGCGGATTTGCCTGGTGGGGCGCAATGGGTCGGGCAAGTCGACGCTGTTGAAGATTGCCTCGGGCGAGATTGCGTTTGACGGCGGGACCAGGTTTTTGCAGCCGGGCGCGACGATGCGGTATTTGCCGCAGGAGCCGGATTTGTCGGCTTTCGCCAATACGATGGAATATGTCGAGGCCGGGCTGGGGCCGAATGACGATCATTACCGGTGCCGGTATTTGCTGGAGCAATTGGGGCTGACCGGCGCTGAGAAGCCGGCGAATTTGTCCGGCGGCGAGGCGCGGCGCGCGGCTTTGGCGCGGACGCTGGCGCCGGCGCCGGATTTGCTGCTTCTGGATGAGCCGACCAACCATCTCGACCTGCCGGCGATTGAGTGGCTGGAGGCGGAGTTGCGGGGGTTGAGCGCCGGGATTGTTCTGATTAGCCATGACCGGCGGCTGCTGGAGAAATTGTCGCGCAGCATTGTCTGGCTGGATCGCGGGCAGACGCGGCGGCTGGATAGGGGGTTTGCGCATTTCGAGGCCTGGCGGGATGAGGTGCTGGAGCAGGAGGAGCGGGATTTCCATAAGCTCGGGCGGCAGATTGCGCGGGAAGAGGATTGGTTAAGGTACGGGGTGACGGCGCGCCGTAAGCGCAATGTGAAGCGGGTGGCGGATCTGGCGAGTTTGCGGGCCCGCAAGCGTGAACATAACAAGCAGGGCGAGGCGGCCCGGATGGGTGCCAGCGATGCCGGGATGTCCGGCAAGCTGGTGGCGGTTACCGAGGACATGTCCAAGGCCTATGGCGGCCGGCCGATCGTCAAGGGTTTGACTATGCGATTGTTGCGCGGCGACCGGCTGGGGATTGTCGGGCCGAATGGGGCGGGCAAGACGACGCTGTTGAAATTGCTGACGGGGCTCGAGACGCCGGATGCGGGGAGCATCAAGCTTGGCACCAATTTGAATGTGATCACGCTGGATCAGCAGCGGGCCGCGCTGGACCCGAAGATGACGCTGGCCAATACGCTGACCGGCGGCAAGAGCGACATGGTGCATGTGGGCGATCAGCAGCGGCATGTGATTGGCTATATGAAGGATTTTCTGTTCAAGCCGGAGCAGGCGCGCACACCGGTGGGCACGCTTTCCGGCGGTGAGCGGGGGCGGTTGCTGCTGGCGGCGGCATTGGCGAAGCCTTCGAATTTGCTGATCTTGGATGAGCCGACCAATGATCTCGATTTGGAGACATTGGATTTATTGCAGGAAATGCTTGGGGAATATCCGGGGACGATTTTGCTGGTGAGCCATGACCGGGATTTTCTGGACCGGGTGGTAACCTCGACCCTGGCGGCCGAGGGCGATGGCAGATGGGTGGAATATGCCGGCGGTTATTCGGATATGCTGGTGCAGCGTGACGGCGGCGATGTGGCGGCGCCGGAGCCGGTGAAGCAGAAAGCCGGAACGCGGCAGGCGGCGCTGCCGCAGACCACGGCCACGCCGAATGTTAAACTTTCCTTTAAAGACCAGCATGAGTTGAAAACGCTGACGGCTGATATCGAAAAGCTTCAAAAGGAAATCAAGAAGCACGAATTGAAGCTGGCGGAGCCGGGGTTGTATAATAAGGACATCAAGGCGTTCAAAGCGGCGACCAATGCGCTGGCGGACGCACATGAGAAATTGGTGGCTGCCGAAGAGCGTTGGCTGCAGCTCGAATTGTTGCGAGAAGCTTCCTAGTCTTTACGTATTCAGCAGGCCGGGGACGAAGATGTCCTCGATTTTGAAGCGGCGGCCGGTCAGGCCTTGTGCGTGGTGGTAGCGCAGGATCGCGTCGATGGCGGCGGGGGCGGCTTTTGGAAGCGCTGGTGCGGATTGACGGCGCCGGCGAAGGATCCGGGTGATGTCCAAGTGAAATAATATGTTCACACGCAAACGATCGGTGCGTCCTTAATACCGCAGCAAGAGACAGGGGATCAGCATGCGCAATTTTAATGGGATTTCGATGCTGACGGTGGCGGTTGGCATGGCGTTGGGCGGCCATGCCGCCAGCGCGCAGAGCGCGACCAATTTGAATGCGCTGCGGCTGCTGGCGCCGGTTAGCGCTTTGTTGAACACGCCGGCGGGAAGGGCAGCGCTTGATGCGAATCTGAAGGTGACCGGGGATATTCAGAACGGCACTTCGCGCATGCCGGCGCTGGAATCCTTTCCGCAGCAGCAGGCGCGGGCGGTGACGGATGCGGATATTACCGGCACCAATGGGTATCAGCTGGCGGATGGGTTGGGCACCAAGCTTGGCAGGGCTTATCAGTCGCTAACCAAATGCACGGTATCGCCGAAATCCGCCACGATTTTGCATTGCACGAATATCTCGCCGAATATTGAAAACCTGATCACCTATTCTTTCGCGTTGTCCGGAATGGACGGAAGCTCTGCCAAGTATTTTTTTGCCGATGAGACGGTTATGACGAAGAACGGGCCGGCGCCGGTGTCGCCGGCGGCCATGGCGATCATGAAAGCCGTTGACGGCACCACGGATGTTTTTGGCAAGGCCTATGGCAAGCCGGCGGGGAGTGCCGGCGCTGATCCGAACGGGGATTCGCGGCCATTTCAGACTGAGCCAAAGGTGACGCAGTATTCCGATCCTGATTTCTTCGGCAATCCTTCGGATAATGAGGTGTATCTGGTCGGGCCGGCGCAGAATCTGGTCTCCAGCCCCGCCTATCCGAGTGGGCACACCGTGTACGGCGCGACGGAATCGCTGTTGTTCGCGCTGATGGTGCCGGAGCGGTTTCCGCAGATGGTGACGCGCGGGGCCGAATATGGGAAAGATCGGATTGTTCTTGGCGCGCATTACGCAATGGATGTGATCGGCGGCCGGACATTGGCCTATTATGATATGGCGCAGATGCTGGCTGAGAAACCCGATTATGTTGGTTTGAAGTTTATGAAATCTACGCCGGTGGCGAATTTTCAGACGGCATTGGATGCCGCCAAAAAGGATCTTCGGAGCGCGTTGGAAAAATCCTGTGAGGGAAGCGTCGCCGGATGCGCCAAGCAAGATAGCAGCCGCTTCAGCGATGCTGCGGCGAACCAAGCTTTTTATGAGGCGGCGCTGACCTATGGGTTGCCGGTGGTGTATCCGGCGCAGGCTGGGAAGACCGAGGATGTGGCTGATGTGGCACCTGAGGCGGGCTATCTTTTGACGGCGGCGTTTCCGAAGCTCAGCCTGGCGGAAGCGGACGCAATTTTGACCAAGACGGAAGGTCCGGGCGGCGGGTTTCTGGATAATGGTTCCAAAATGGGCGTTTACTCGCGGCTTGATCTGGTCAAAGCGGGCACCGCAGCGCAGGCCTACAAATAGCACTGGTCTGCCAGCGTTTGGTGTTGTGAACGGCTTCGGTTAATTTGTTCCCGCGCGTTCGGGATACAGATAATGACATTGGCCGTTGACCCTGTTTTCTACCAGTTGCTGGCCGGGGCTTATGCCCGGTTTGTTGGCAAGGCTTTGATTGCCGAGCCGGCGGGGGATGCAGCCGCGCAGGCTGCGTGGCTGTATGAGCGGGCACCGTTTTGTGTGCTGGCGCATAATACCGCGGCGGACCCGATGTTCATTTACGCCAATCGGGCTGGACAAAAATGTTTTGAATATGATTGGGATGAGATTGTGCAGGTGCCGTCGCGGCTGTCGGCGGAGGCGCCGGATCGGGCGGAGCGGCAGCGCTTGCTGGATGCGGTGACGAACCATGGGTTCATCAGCAATTACCGGGGGCTGCGGATCGCCAAATCCGGGCGGAAATTCTGGATCGATGATGCGGTGGTGTGGCAGCTGATCGATGAGGATGGAAAATTGCGTGGGACGGCGGCGACGTTTCGGGCGCCATAATTAAAATTCATAAGCAGGCTGGAGGAAAAAATGAGAACGGAAGAAACTGCAGTGCCGCGGCTGCCTTATCCCGACGTTGAAGCTGGGCCGGGCGTTCTGAATGTTGAGCGTATGTTCGGGCATATTCCGCCGGAGATCGCAGCACCTTTCAGGGTTTATTCCAGGGCGTTGATTGCCGATGCGACTTTGGATCCTCTGTTGCGGGAACTCGCGATTTTGCGCGTGGGGCATTTGTCGCGTTCGGCCTATGAGGTGCATCAGCATAATGAATTCGCGCGCTATCTCGGGATGGCGGAGGGCAAGATTGCGGCAATTGCGCAGGGGGCAAAAGCTGCGGTTTTTGATGCGCGGGAACGCGCGGCGCTGAATTTTGTAGATGAGATGGTTTTAATGGTTAGGCCATCGGATGCGGCGCTGGCGGAGGTGCAAAACTATCTGGAATTGCCGGCGCTGTTCGCGCTGATGTTGGCGGCTGGGCAGTACATGACTATATGCCGGATTCTGGAAACGGTCGGCGTGCCGATCGAAGGGGTTGCGGGGCTGGCGGTCTCAAGGCTGAAAGGCCAGGGGTAACGGGCCAGAGCCAGCGGCAATAACTTAAAGGAGAGTCGCATGAAATATCGTAAATTGGGGCATGGGCTGGAAGTGAGCGCAATCGGGATCGGCTGCATGCCGATGATCCGCGAGGGCAATATCAATTACGGCGTGGCGGATGACGATACCTCGACCCGGACCATTCATGAGGCGATCGATCTGGGGATTACTTTTTTCGATACCGCCGAGATGTACGGGCCGTTCAGCAATGAGGCGCTGGTGGGCCGCGCGATCAAGGGCAAGCGGGACGGGCTGGTGATTGCGACCAAGTTTGCGATGCGCTGGGACGGCAATAATCCGGTAGGCGTGGATGGCAGCCCGGAGAATTCGAGGCGGGCCTGCGAGGGCTCGCTGAAGCGGCTGGAGATTGAGACGATCGATTTGTTTTATCAGCATCGGGTGGATCCGAATGTGCCGATCGAGGAAACGGTGGGCGGGCTCGCCGAGTTGGTGAAGGAAGGCAAGATCCGGTTCATCGGTCTGTCGGAAGCGGCGGCCGGGACGGTGAGGCGGGCGGCAAAAGTGCATCCGATTGCGGCGTTGCAGAGCGAGTATTCGGTCTGGGAGCGCGATGTGGAGGACGATATCCTGGATGCCTGCCGCGAGAACGGGGTCGGGTTTGTGCCGTATAGCCCGCTGGGGCGCGGGTTTCTGGCGGGCGGGATTCGCAGCCTGGATGCGTTGCCGGCGAATGACTGGCGGCGGAATGATCCGCGCTATTCGGCCGAGAACATGCCGGCGAATTTGGCGATTGTGGACGCGATAGCCGAGGTGGCGAAACGGCATGGGGTTTCCAATGCGCAGATCGCTTTGGCCTGGTTGCTGGCGCAGGGGGAGGATATCGTGCCGATCCCCGGGGTGAAGCGGAGCGAGACTTTGCGGGACAGCGCCGGGGCGCCGGATGTGATGTTGACCGATGCGGATCTGGCGGCGATTGACGGGGCCGGCGATACGGCCGGGCCGCGGTATAATGAGATGGGGATGGCGCGGGTTAAGCTGTAAGGTTGAAGGCACTGATGTTGCGTTCATCCTAAACGATGGATTGCCGCGGCTTTGCGGCCTCGCAATGACGGCTTATAGCACTGAGGTGTTAGCCGGAATCGGGAGTTTATGTTGAAGCGCGGAATCGTGGTGCTGCTGGGTTTCGGGGTGATCGCGCTGCCAGCGATGGCGCTGCCAGCGATGGCGCAGACGGTAGCGCCGCAGGCTGTGGCGACCCCGTTCGATGCCGATGGGTACGAGGTTACCGCCGCGGTGACGCCGAAGGAATGCCTGGTGGTGTCCAGCATCGATTTGAAGACGATGTTGGCGAAAATCAAGGATTTGCAAAGCAAGGGGCTGATCCGGCCGGATGTGGATGCGGCGCATGTGAAAACCCATGCCTGGACCACGGCGGCGGCATTCGCGCTGCGGGTGGAGCCGATATTCGTCGTGACGGTTTTCAAGAACAGTCCGGATATCAATCTTTGCCATTTCGGCCAGGCGTTCGTTGGGTTCGATGGCAAGGCGGAGATTGGCTATACGTTTACGATGACGCGGGCGATGTATGACAAGGTGAACTGGGAGAAGTTCACGCCAACGGATTTACCCAATGTGGCGCAGGGTTTTTCCGTTGGACCGGTGACCGATGAACATATGAATGCGGAATCGAAACTAAGCGACTAACAGCGGCGCCGATCGGCAATTTGCAGGATCCTGTTGACTAAAGATGCCGTCAGGCGCTGGGAAGCTATGCGGAGATAGGAAGGAAACTGAATAGTTTCCTTTGTATCTGGTGTGATCGGAGCCAGGGGTACGGCGCAGGCGGAGCAAAATTTTGGCTGGCGGTTCACGGCGCCGCTGCTGTTGGGCTCCATGCTCAACCCGGTGAACAGCGCAATGCTGGCGACAGCGCTTGTGGGGATCGGGCTTGATTTTCACAAGGGGCCGGGGGCGACGGCGAGCCTGATTTCAGTGCTGTATCTATGCAGCGCCGTGACCCAGCCGACGATGGGGAAATTTGCGAATTTGTTCGGGCCGCG
>JAMFSE010000149.1 GCA_026225115.1 Rhodovastum atsumiense | reverse complement strand
GCGACGTCGGAGGCTTCCTGGGCGGAGGTTGCTTTGGTGCCGTCCGCGTAGGTGACCTGGTTGTCTTTCAACGGCGGCGGCATGGCGATCTGCTGGCCTGGGTAGGCGGTGTTGAAATAATGGCTCTGCAGCAGGCTCACGTCGGAGGGGGCGGGCGCGTAGCCGGTCAGCAGGTCGTAGACGTATCGCGTGCCCTTGGGCCGGGCCGAGACGATGGTGGAGAGGTCCGGCGGGACGGCGCCGCCGAATAAGGCGGCGGCCGCGGCCTGGTCCGGGTACGGGTTTTTGAAGGTATCGTCGATCGTGGCGGCGCCGGTTGCCAGCTTGACGTGGGAGGCGATGGCGGCAACCTGTTCGGTGTCGAAGCCCAAAGCGTCGAGGTCCCGGTAATGCAGCTCGCCGGCGGCGTGGCAGCTGGCGCAGACGGTCTGGTAGACCAGGAAGCCGCGCTGCAGGGCAGCCTTGTCGTAGCTCCCGAAAGTACCCTGAGACTGCCAGTGCGGCGGGCTGAGCGTGTCTTCGGCACGGGCGTTGTGGGCTAGGAGGGTAACGGCGAGGGCCGCGGTGGCCAGGAGCGTGCGGCGCATTATTTAGCCTCCGTCGCGCTGGTAAGCGGGGTCAGCACGAGGAAGTGCAGGAAATACCAGGCGATGAATAGTTTGATGAGGATGCCGGTGATGATGGATGGCGGGGCTGCGGCGGCCAGGGCCAACGCGATCACGTCCAGCGCCAGGATGAACACCAGAAACTTATAAAGCAGCCCGGTGGAAACGCCGGGTTTGGAGCGGTCCAGCCAGGGCAGCGCATAGAGGACGGCCAGGCCGGCGATAACGGCGATGATGCCGCCGAGCGTGCCGGGCAGGATGCCGCTGATGGCGTCGATGGGCAGGAGGTACCAGGGCGGGGTGAGCACGGCCGGCACCACCAGCGGGCTGGCGGCGGCGAGGTTGAGATGGTTTTCACCCAAATGCGGGGCAAAAAATACCAGTATCGCGAAAATCAGCGCGAAGACGACGAAGGCGGCGAAGTACTGGCCGGTGTAATAGGGGTGGAGGGCGACCGGCTTGCGCGTGACCGGCACCGCCACGGCGCGCTTGGCGATGATCAGCGCGCCGATGACCGTGAACAGCAGCAAGGCCAGAACAACGTGGAAAACCACCATGCGGGCGAGCGTGCCGGGGCCGGCGGGACCACCGAAAATCCAATCTGCGATGGCGCCGGGGAAGCTGTTGAGCCTGGCGCCGGCCAAAGCGGCATTATGCAGGCTCCAATAGCTGGTGGCGCCGTCCGCCAGCACGTAGCCGAGATAGCCGGTGAGAAGCAGCAAGATGAAGAGCTTCAGTTCCAGGAACCAGACCAGATCCCCCTGCCCTTTGTAGCTGCTGCCGAGGATGGCGCGGAACAGCAGCAGATACACTGCTGCGAACAGCATGGTGGTGCCGGTGGTGTGGAAGGACTGCAGCAGCCAGCCGAAATTGACGCTGCGGATGATGAACTGGATGGAATGGAAGGCCGCGCCCTCGGCCGCGACGTAGAACAGCGAGAGCACGGCGCCGGAAAGCGCGAGAAAAATCAGCGTGCCGAGGATCAGGCTGGGGAGTGTCGCCAGATAGGGCTGGTCGCGGGCGGTCTGGTATTCGCTGACATGGGTGCGCCAGGCGGCGCAAAACGGCAGCCGGGATTCCAGCCAGGGTATGAATTGGGCTTGTGGGGTCGCCATTTGCTGAAATCTCTCCGCTTAGCCGAGCTGAAGTTGCGTGTCGTTGAGGAAGGTGAAGCGAGGGATCGCCAGGTTTTTATGAGCTGGGCCGCTGCGGACGCGGCCCAGCGGGTCGTAGACGCTGCCATCGCAGGGGCAGAGCCAGCCGTCGAACGGGCCGCGCGGGTCGGAGGGGTTATTGCCCTCCAGCTCGCAAGCAATGCCGGTGTTAAGGCCGACCACGACGACGAAGCTGTCATAGCCGGGTTTGACGCGGGCGGAGAAATCCGCCGGGTCCGGCAGGCTTTCGGGGACCACGAACTGGTTGTCGGCAATCTGCTTGGTCGTGAGCTTGCGGATGTAGATGGGCTGGCCCAGCCAATCGACGCGGATTGCGGTGTTCTCGGCGATGCCGCCAACATTGATGATGGGCCGGGCGGCGGCCTCGCCCTCACGAGTCGGGTTCAGGGCGTCGATAAAGGGCCATGCGACGGCACCGATGGCGACCGCGCCGGTCGAAAGGGTGAGAATTTTGAGGAAATCGCGCCGCGGGGCGTCATGGGCCTCCGCATCGCCATGCCCTATTGCCTCGGTCCCAGCCATATCCGCTCCTGCTTTATTAACTCTGGATAACGCATGGCTGGATGCGCGCAAAAATTCAAGAGCCTGGGAAAGGTGCCGGGTGAGATAAAAGCTGGTAAACGGCGGCCATGAACGACGTTGAAAATGCTGCGGCCCATGAGGCTTTGAAACCTGCCGTGACCGCCTGGTTCGCCGGGCTGAGGGACCGGATTTGCGCGGAATTCGAGGCGATCGAGGATGCGCTGGACCCTGCCACCCAGGGCGGGCGGTTTGCGCGGACCGTATGGGACCGGCCGGGCGGCGGCGGCGGCGTGATGAGCGTGATGCACGGCCGGGTGTTCGAGAAGGTGGGGGTGAATATTTCCACCGTGGGCGGGGTGTTCACGCCGGAATTTGCCAAACAGATGCATGGGGCCGAGGAGAATGCGGCGTTCTGGGCCTCGGGGATCAGCCTGGTGGCGCATATGCGTAGCCCCCGCGTGCCGGCGGTGCATATGAATACGCGGATGATTGTGACCAGCAAGGCTTGGTTCGGCGGCGGTGGGGACTTGACGCCGTTGCAGCCGGGGACGGTGGCGGCGGTTGAGGATGCGGCGGATTTTCATGCCGCCTATAAGGCCGCCTGCGACAAGCATGCCCCGGAATATTATCCGAAATTCAAACAATGGTGCGACGAATATTTCTACCTGCCGCACCGGGGCGAGGCGCGCGGGGCCGGCGGGATTTTTTATGACCACCATAATTCCGGCAGCGCCGCGGATGATTTTGCCTTCACCCGGGATGTGGGGGAAGCATTTCTGGCGGCCTACCCGGCGATTGTGAAACGGCGGATGTTCGAGCCCTGGACCACGGAAGAGCGGGAGGCGCAGCTGGTGCGGCGCGGGCGGTATGTGGAGTTCAACCTGCTGTACGACCGCGGAACGACGTTCGGGCTGAAAACCGGCGGCAATGTGGAGGCGATTCTGATGAGCCTGCCGCCTGAGGTGAAGTGGCCCTAGGTGTCGGAGCATTGCATCTTCGGCGAAAAATTTGACATTGCGGTGATTGGCGGCGGCGTGGTCGGGTGCGCGGTGGCGCGGCGGTTCACGTTGTCCGGGGCGAAGGTCGTTCTCGTTGAGAAGGCCGCGGATATTCTGGCCGGCGCCAGCAAGGGCAACAGCGCCATTCTGCATACCGGATTCGATGCGCCGCCCGGCAGCGTGGAACTGCGCTGCATGCAGGCGGGGTATTCGGAGTTTCTGGAAATTCGCGAGCGGTTCGGACTGCCCGTTCAACGCACCGGGGCGATTGTTGCGGCGTGGGATGATGAGCAGCTGGAAAAACTGGGTGGGATTGTCGGCAAAGCCCATAAGAATGGCGTGGCCGATGTGGAACGGATTTCGCGGGCCGATATCCTTGCGCGCGAGGGAGAAATTTCCGGTGCGGTTTTGGGCGGCGTGCTGGTTCCGGGCGAATTTATCATCGATCCCTGGTCCACGCCGCTCGGCTTCATGCAGCAGGCTTTGGCAAATGGGGCCAGAATTTTGCGCGAGACCGAGTTGCTTTCGGGGCGGTTTGACGGCGGCGATTGGCGGCTGACGACGTCCAAGGGCGAGTTGCACGCCCGCACCGTGATCAATTGCGCCGGGTTGTTCGGTGATGTTGTGGATCAGCGCATGACCGGTGCGGCGCAGTTCGAGATCCGGCCGCGAAAGGGACAGTTCGTGGTTTTCGACAAGGCCGCGGCGAAATTGTTGAATACGATTATTCTGCCGGTGCCGACGGAGCGCACCAAGGGCATTGTGCTGACGCCGACGATTTTTGGAAATCTCCTGGTTGGGCCGACCGCCGAGGAACAGACGGATCGTTCCAAAGCGACGGTGGAACGCGAGGCGTTAGAGCAGCTGATTGCGAAGGCTTGTGAGATTTTGCCGGCGCTTGCCGATGTGGCCGTTACGGCTACCTATGCCGGTTTGCGGCCGGCAACCGAGCGGCCGGAGTATCGGATCAGATACGATAGCGAAAAAAACCTCATCGTCGCGGGGGGCATTCGTTCAACGGGTCTGACAGGCGCTTTGGGTATCGCCCGGCATGTCGAGGAGCTTTACGAGACCAATAATGAGCCTGGCCCGCGGTTGAATGATCCGGTGTGGCCGGTGATGCCAAAGCTTGCCGAGCGGGAGGCGCGGGATTGGACGCGGCCCGGATATGGCCGGATTGTCTGCCATTGCGAACTGGTGACGCAGCGGGAGGTTGAGGCAGCTTTGTCGGGCCCCCTGCCCGCGCGCGATCTGGGCGGGTTGAAGCGCCGCACCCGCGCGGGGATGGGACGCTGCCAGGGGTTTTACTGCAACGCCGAGCTGGCCGAGATGACGCGCGGGCGGTTTGCGGAGCCCATGGATGTGCCGTCCGATGGCTGATATCGATGTGGCGATCATCGGCAGCGGGCCGGCGGGGATTTCCGCGGCGCTGGAACTGCGGCGATTGGGCGTTCGCAAAATCGTGATTTTGGAACGGGAGCGGGAGGCCGGCGGGGTTCCCCGGCATTGCGCGCATCCGCCTTACGGGTTTTGGGAGTTTGGGCGGATTATGACGGGGCCCGCCTATGCGCGGCGGCTCGTGAGACTGGCGGCGCAGGCCGGTGTTGAGATCCGGACCCTGAACACGGTTTTGGACCTGCTGCCGGGCGGGGTGCTGGATGTGGCGACGCCGCAAGGGCGGGTGCAGCTGCAGCCGAGGCGCGTGATGATTACGACGGGGGCGCGGGAGACGCCGCGCTCGGCGCGGTTGATTTCGGGCGAGCGGCCGGCGGGGGTGATCAACACCGGCGCCTTGCAGGCTTATATTCATCTGCATGGGATGCTGCCGTTTCGCCGGCCGGTTATTGTGGGGACGGAGCTTGTCAGCCTGTCGGCGGTCTACGATTGCAGGGCGCATGGGGTGCGGCCGGTTGCGGTGATTGAGCAGAACAGCCGGGCGACGGCGCGCTGGCCGTTGAACCTTTTTCCGAAACTGCTTGGCATTCCGACGCTGTATCATTCGGAGGTCGTTGCGATTGCGGGGATGCCGCGGGTTACCTCCGTGCTTGTTAGAGGAGCGGGCGCGGACCAGAAAATTGCCTGTGATGGCGTTTTGCTGACGGGAAAATTTCTGCCTGAGGCCTCGCTGGTCCGGGGCAGTGATTTGGTTCTGGACCCGGCGGCGCAGGGGCCGGCGATCGATCAATTCGGGCGTTGCTCGGATCCCGTCTATTTCGCGGCCGGCAATGTGCTGCGGCCGGTTGAGACCGCGGGCTGGTGTTTTCGCGAGGGGCGGCGGATTGCGCGTTACGTCGCCGATGATCTGGCGGGCAGGCTGGCGGGGCCGCAAGGTGCTGCGGAAATTGTCTGCGGGGATCATGTGAAGTTTGTGGTGCCGCAGCGCCTGGTCCCGGGTGGCGGGGCGAAGCATTTGGAAATTCGTGTGCGCGCCGCGGTGCAGGGAAGGCTGCGCGTGCTTGCCGGGACAAATATTATTTTCGAGAAAAATATTTCGGCGTTGCCGGAGCGGCGCATTCTGGTGCCGCTGCGGGTGTTGGCGGAACATGGGGGTGATAGGTTCAAGGTGGAGATAAAATCTTGAAAATTATCGGGCTGGATCAGGGGACGACGAGTACCCGCGCGCTGGTGCTGGAAGACGGCAACGCAGCGATTGTGCATGCGGTGCGGCATGCGCAGAAATACCCCCGGCCCGGCTGGGTTGAGCATGATCCGCTGGAGCTGCTGGAGAATTTGCGGGCCTGCCTAGCCGCCGCCGGAGCGGCCGCGGCGATCGGGCTGGCGAACCAGGGGGAGAGCTGTCTTGCCTGGGATGCGGTGACCAAAGCGCCGCTCTCGCCGGTGATCGTGTGGCAAGATAATCGCACGGTGGATATGATCGCGCGGCTGAATGCGGCGGGAGCGCAAGCGGAGACTTTGGCGCGCGCGGGACTGCCGCTCGATCCGTATTTTTCGGCGAGTAAACTTGCCTGGCTGTTGCAGGAGAATTCCGAGGCGGCGGCGGCGCGGAAGGCCGGGCGGCTGTGCCTTGGCACGACGGATGCGTTTTTTCTGCATCATCTGACCGGAAAATTTGTGACGGATGCGACGACGGCGTCGCGCACATCGCTGATGAACCTTCACACGGGCGCGTGGGATTCCGAGCTGTGCGCGCTTTTTGGGGTGCCGATGAAATGCCTGCCGGAAATACGCGACAGTGTGGGGGATTTTGGCGCGGTCGGCGGGGTGCCGGTTGCGGCCTCGGTCGTTGACCAGCAGGCGGCGTTGGTCGGGCATGGCTGCTGGGCGCCGGGGGATGCGAAGATCACCTTCGGGACGGGGGCTTTTGCCTTGGCGCTGACCGGGCCGGCGGTGGTTCGGCGGGCGGATCGCGGCTTGTTGCCGACCGTGGCCTGGCGGATTGCGGGGGAAACGACGTATGCGGTTGAGGGCGGGGTTTATGATGCCGGCTCGGCTTTGGACTGGGCGCGGCAGCTTGGATTGTTCGAGGGGTTCGAGGATCTCAACCGTTTTGAGGCAGCACCTGCCATCGCCCGGGGGCTGGCGTTTGTGCCGGCGCTCTCGGGCCTGGCCTGCCCGCATTGGGACCGCAGCGCAGGTGCAGTGTGGATCGGCATGTCGGCCGCAACCGGCAGGCGCGACATGATCCAGTCGGTGTTGGAGGGGATCGCGTTGCGGGCGGCGGAAGTTATTGTCGAGATGAACGCGCAGGTGGCGATCACCGGGCCAATCCGGGTGGATGGCGGGGTGGCGCAGAGCGATTATTTTGTCCAGTTCCTGGCCGATGTTCTGGGCCGGGAGGTGATGCGCATGGATTTCGGGGAGCTGACGGCGCTGGGGTGCGCGCAGCTTGCCGGGCCCGGCTTGGCGCGGCCTCAGCCGGGCGGTGGGCGCGCGGCGCAGGCAAGCGGACGGATGTTTAAACCCGGCACGGCGGCGGGTTCGGGTTGGGTTGCGCGGTTTTCCGATGCCGTGGCGCGGAGTAAAAACTGGCGCTGAGGGCTTGGAAAATTGTCACACGTGTGACAATGTGATGCTAACACTTTGTTAGTTATACTGAATTTGAAAACTATCCACAGGCGGCTTGCGCTTGATTCAGGGGTCGCAGCGTGCTGATATCGTGATTTTATCGTTACGATTTGGGTGGTTGGATGAAGGCGCGTTTCTCGTTGTTTTGGCTTGGGTTTTCGGCGGTCGTGCTAACGGGCTGCGTCGACAACCACGAATCGGTCACTGTTCAGACATTGGCCGGGGCGGCGCCTGTGGTGGGCGCACAATGCGTGTTGGATAACCGGAAAGGCACATGGATTGTCACCACGCCCGGCTCCGTTTTTGTGCATTTGGGATCCGAAGACCTCGAAGTGAAATGTACCAAGGACGGTTTTGCTCCGGCGGATGAAATGGTGAAGTCCGAGGTCAACATGGAGGGGGTGCTGCTGAATGGGGCCATCGAGTCGACGGTCAGCGGGGCCGCCTGGCTCTACCCGCAGATGATTGCGGTGCCCATGCGGCCGACAGTTGGCACGGCATTGGCACCGAAGGCGAACGTGCCGGTTGCGGGTAATTGAGCAGGTCCAGTCAGTTGCATTATCGTAGCGGGAAGAACCTAGCTTCGAAGAAACCGACAGGCTTAATTTTGCTTTTCCTATCCGCGCTTGTTTTATATTTTGCAAATGACATTTGAGGGCGAAAACGTGCTGAAAAGACCGCCGGTAGCCGTTCAACAAGCCATCGGAGCACTCTGGCGAGCTGGCAGGCTGATGCCGCGTGATCTTTATAACGTACCGGCATTCATCGAGCTTCGAAATGCTTGCCAAACAGCTTACCCTGGGTCGTCGAGTTACCAAGCGAAATTGGAGTCAGATCACCTCCATTGTTATTTTCCCAATTCAGGAGCGATTTTGGACGTATCGAACCGCATAAGCCGCTCTTTCCGCCCGCCATTGAATTGGCAATTTTTGCGCTTCTCACGGTGCAATGGGAAGAGATTACGGTTCATTGTGATATTGAATGGCGCCCATTTCGCATTCCTTGGATATATACTCTGGACGACGATTTATTCGCTCGTGTTCAAGTACCGCAGCGTGCAAGCAGTCTAAGCTGGGAGCCTTATATATTTGAAAATAATGAAGGTGAGCTCATCGAGTGTGAGAAGCCAGTGGTTCTTCCTCTAGAGGAAAATGCATATGGAGAGATCGAAAGCCTTAACGATGATTTGTGGCAAAAAACCTTAAGATCGAAGGTTTCGCCCTTGTTTTCAGGGCCAGTTCGACATTTCTTGGTGCGCGGATTTGGCGAAGACGGAATCGATGAGTTTTTGTCTCACATGCTAACTATTGAGGCAGCACTTGGATTGGTAGCTGACCAAAATAGAACGCCAAAGTTGCCCAATAACCCCGGTCCGACTGCGCGTGTTGCCGCACGACTCAATGGCCTCCTCGAGAGTTTAGAGGCCGGTTCACGCTACAAGTTTTTGTTTAATCAACGGAGCGAATTTATTCACGGAAGGGCGATGACGGAGATCGGTAGCGCGTCAGTTCTCTCCGCACGCCGGCTTGCACGACAGTGCGTGTGCGCTCTGCTAAATGTGGCAAATACTTTGACAAATTTCGAGACTCGCGAAGAGTTCTTGAACGATCTTCTAACGAAGAATTGGTCGAAATTGATCTAGCTAAAAAAGCGACAGCATCACACTAACTTTGAATTCAAAAAGCTTATCAGCTTTTTTGTGTTTCTAACGGTTACAGCAAGTAGGGTGCAATGCCTCTTGGCATTGCACCGCATCTGCGACGGTACCGGTACGCTTAGGATCACTTTTCCGATTATCGACGCGCGAATCCTTTATCGACCAGGCATATAGAGATGGCACGGGATTGCGGTGCAATGCCGATCGCATTCACCCTACGGCTGGGGTCGCTCGCCTCCCACTTCGGTATCGTCGGATGGCATCCATGTTTGGGGGTATAGTCCCTGCCGTATTGCTCGGTGGAATGAAGAGAATTTCCAATCGGCTGTTTGTTCGACATAGCCGTGCTTGACGGGATTGAAGTGGACGTAATCCATGTGCGCGGCGTAGTCGCAGTCGTTGCGTATCGTGTGTTCCCAAAAGCGGCGTTGCCAGATGCCTCGCTCGCCGCGCTTTTGGCGGCTTGCCGATAAGGTTTCACCAAGGGTTATTTTGCGGGAGAAGCCCATTTTGATGGCCTGCCATCGTTTCGGGAAGTTTCCGTCTTGTTCGGGCAGTGTCCAGATGCAGTGGAGGTGGTCGGGTAGTACGACCCAGGCGTCGATGTGGAAGGGCATCAAAGTGCGGACTCGCGCGACGGCTTGCCGGAGGGTGTCGATGTGGTCGATCAGCAGGTTGCTGTTGCGATCGAGCAGGTTCACCGTGAAGAAATACGTGGCGCCGGCCACGCGGTGACGTCGGTAATTGGGCACAAGGTCGGTATAGACGTATCGGTTGGGTTACGAAAGTGGCGGCCGGATCGAGAGGTGGTGCAATGCCGAAGGGCATTGCACCCTACGAACGGTGGGCGTTCAGGAAGGCCGTTAGGGTTTCGAAGTAGGGCTCCGGTTCTTCCCAGAAGGGGAGGTGGGAGCTGTTGGGGAAGACTTTTATTCGGCTGTCCGGCAGGCCCTGGTGGATCAGGCGGGAGCAGGCGGGGGTTAGTTCGTCGTGCAGGCCGCATAACACCAACGCCGGCTGGGTGATGCGGTGGAGGTCGGCTGTGCGGTCCCAATCCTTGATGCTGCCGGTGTAGCAGAATTCGTTCGGGCCCTGGATCGCCATGTACGGGCCCATGTTCCAGTCGCCCAAGCTGCGGTTGACAGCGTCCGGCCAGGTTTGCAGGCGGCAGACGTGGCGGTAGTTCAGCACGTCGATGGCGCCTTTGTATTCCGGGTGGTCGATGCTGCCTTCAGCCTCGTGGCGCTGCATCATGGCGATGGTCTCCGAGCCGAGGGCACCGCGCAGGCGTTCGAGTTCCGTGACCAGATGCGGGATGTTGGCGGCGCCGTCTGCCAAAGTGATGGTTTTGAAAGTTTTCGGGTAGGTCAGCGCGTATTCGATGCCGAGCCAGGTGCCCCAGGATTGGCCGAGGAGATGGACCACGCCGAGGTTGAGGGTTTGGCGGACGATTTCCACTTCCTCGACATAGCGCTGCAGGGTCCACAGCGACGGGTCGGTTGGGCGGTCGGATTGGCCGCAGCCGAGCTGGTCGAAGGCGACGACGCGGTAGCCGAAATCGGCCAGGCGGGAATGGGCGTCACGGACATAGTCGCAGGGCAGACCCGGGCCGCCGTTCAGGCAGAACAGGATTTCCGGGCCGGTGCCGAATGAGTAGGTGACGACTTCATGGCCGTGGACAGGGACGCGTTGGGTTTGGTCGGGTTGGCGGTCCGGCATGGGGGCTCCTAGGGTGGGTATTTTGGGAGGCTATAGGGTTGGTTGCCCGGACGCAAAGACGTGGATGCCGGGTCAAGCCCGGCATGACGTGGTTTTTGGGTTTTTGGAGGGCTTCGACGTAGGTCGCGCCCGTGGTCCAGAGGCAAAAGTCTTTTTGGTTCTTTTTCTTCAGAAAAAGAACTGCTTAAGCGACTAATTCCAGTTTCGGCGCGGGTTTTTTGATGGTGGAGATCAGCGCCCGGACTTCGGCCCGGGCGGCGACGTGGGACAGGCCCATGGCGATGCCGATGTTGGCTTCGCGGACGTCCATCAGGGTCAGGCCCTGGAGGTAGAGTTCGCGGAAGATGACGCGTTCGCCAAAGCCTTTGAGGGTGCGAAAGCCGATGCGTTTGGCAAGCGATTCCAAAGTGGAGCCGACGTCGCGTTTGTTGCGGGCTTCCGAGGCGGCGAGGCGGTTGCGCATGACGATCCAGTCGATGCGGCCGCGGTCTGCCGTGAAGCGGTTTTTGCGGGCTTCCCAGACCATTTCCGAATAGATGCTGGGTTTGACGATGTCGTGGTTGTCGGGGTCGACTTTGGCGAGCATCGAGAAGTCGACGAAGCTGTCGTTGATCGGGGTGATCAGCGTGTCGGCATGGGCGTGGCCGTAGCGGGAGAGGTAGGTGTCCGCACCGGGGCAGTCGATGACGATCATGTCGGCAGATGCTGCGATTTCGTTGAAGGCGGCATCGAAACGGTCGCGTTCCTCGGCTTCGGCTTCCAGGCGATTGTCGAGTGTTGAGCGGTGGACCGAGGCGAAGGTCGGCATGGGCAGCGGGATGCCCTTGGAGTCGATGAAATGCTGGCG
>JAMFSE010000028.1 GCA_026225115.1 Rhodovastum atsumiense | reverse complement strand
GCCGCACGTAGCCCACCTTACGTGCGCCGCACGTAGCCCACCTTACGGTTGGGGGTCGGCGACGGTGTCCAGCGCGGCTGGAAGCGGTGGCGGGTTTGTGGGGACGGAGACGGGTGTGAGGTTGGTTTGCCAGCCGCCGCCGAGGGCGGTCTAGAGCGTGACGATGTAGTTCGCGACGGCACGGTTGGCGTGGGTTAGTTGCTGGCGGGCGTTGACCAAAGTGCGGTCCGCCACCAGGACCGGCAGGTAATTGTCCAGCCCGTATTTGTAGCGGCTGAGCGACAGATGCAGGGAGATGGCGGAAGAATCCACCACGCCGGCGGTGCGGGCGGCGGTGGCCTGGTCGGTGCGGTAGGCGATCAATGCGTTTTCAACCTCGTTCAAAGCTTTGAGAACGGTGTCGCGGTATTGCAGGGCCACCGTTGCTTCCTGGACGCGGGCGGTGCGCAGATTGGCGGTGAGCTGGCCGCCTTCGAAAATGGGCAGCGAAATGGCCGGGCCGGCTGAGTAGAACAGGCTTTTCCAGTTGGTGAGGTAGCTGGCGTCGGTATTGCGGATGCCGATGCTGCCGGTGAGCGAAATATCCGGATAGAAGCTGGCGACCGCGACGCCGACATTGGCGGTGGCAGCGTGCAACTGGTCCTCGGCCTCGCGAATGTCCGGGCGGCGGCGGGCGAGCGTGGATGGGATGCCGATGCCGATGACTTCCGGGTTGGCGGGCAACGGTTCGGGCGGGGAGAGCATGGCATCCAGCGCGCCGGGCTGCTGGCCGGTGAGGTCCGCCAGCTGGTTCATCGACTGGCCGATTTGTTTCTCATAGCCGGGTTCCTGGGCCGCGTCAGCGTCCAGCTGGGTTTGGCTTTGTTGCACGTCGAGCTCGGTGGTGAGGCCCTGGGCGGCGCGGCTTTGGGTGAGCTGCAGGTTGAGCTGGTCGGATTTTACATCCTCCTGCTGCTGGGCGGCCAGCGCCTGGGCGGTGCGGAGCTGGAAATAGGCCTGGGCGACCTGGCTTTCCAGCATGACCAGCGCGTCGTTGGCAGCTTCGATCTGCGCCTGTTCGGTGGCGTTGGCCTGTTCGATCGAGCGGCGGACGCGGCCGAAGAGGTCAAGTTCCCATGAGGAGGAAAAACCCCAGGAGTACAGGTTGATGGGCTGGGTGGCGGCATTGAGGCCGCTGTTGATGGCGGGCGCCAGCTGACTGCCGAGGCCCGGGCTGATCTGGTTGATGGGGGAGTTGGGAGATGAGAGCTGGTCGATGGCGGCGTCGACGTTGTGGGATTCCAGCAGGCCTTTGAGGCCGAGCTGTTCGCGCATGTAGCTGGCGTTGCCGTCCAGCGTCGGCAGGCCGGCCGCGGCGGCGGTGACGACGTCCTCATGCGAGACCAAAACACGCAAAAGCGATTCCTGCAGGCTGATGTTGCCGGCGATCGCCTTTTGCATCAGCGCGGTCAGCACAGGGTCGTGAAAATCATTCCACCATAACGGGTCGGGGTTGGCGGATTGGGTGATGGCGGGCGCCGGGTTGGCGGCGGGGTCGTTGAACTGGGCGTGCACGCCAGGTTTGGGCGGCGTGAAATTCGGGCCGACCGTGCAGGCGGTGGTTGCGGTGCAGAGCAAAAGGACGAGGCGGCGCATCATGCGCCTCCGGCTTTGGTTTTGACGTTCGACATCAGCATGGCGGTGGGGATCATCACCAGTGCCAGGATGCCGGTGAGGATGAAGACGCGGTTATAGGCGAGCACGGCGGTCTGGGTTTGCAGAATCTGGAAAATTTCGCCGGCCGCCGCCTGCATGGCGCCGGCGGCCGAGCTGCCGGTGCCGACGGCGGCCTGCTCGATCTGGTGCAGCAGAATGTTGTAGGGCTGGTATGAAGGATTCAGATATCCGACCAGGGTTTGCTGGCTGGATTGCGCGCTTTCCGTGATCAGCGCGGTGGAGATGGAAATGCCGATGCCGCCGAAGACGTTGCGGGCCATGTTGAACAGCGCCGCGGCGTCGCCCTGCTGCGCCTTCGGCAGCGTGGCGTAGGCGATGGAGCTGATGGGGACGAACAGCAGCGAGAGCGCCGCCGTTTGCGTGGCGCGCAGGATGACCATGGTTTGAAAATTTTCCTGCGGGATGAGATGCGATGAGTAGAAGAGCGATGAGGCCAGAGCGAGACCGCCGGCGGCGATGACCCATTTGGCCGGGACGCGATTCATGATCTTGCTGACGATGGGGATGAGCGCTGCGAGCACCGCGCCGCCGGGCGCCAGGACCAGGCCGGCCCAGGTGGCGGTGTAGCCCAGCTGCTGCTGCGCGAATTGCGGCATGAGCACCGCGCTGGCGTAGAGCACCAGGCCCATGATGCCGATCTGCAGCCAGCCGAAGGCGAAATTCTTGTCCTTGAAAACGCGCAGGTTGACGACCGGGTTGTCGGTATAGAGCAGATAGCCGATGCCGATGATGAAGGCGGTGGCGCAGATGCTGGCGACCGCGACGATGGCGCTGCTCCCGAACCAGTCCAGATCCTCGCCGCGGTCTGAGAAGAGTTCCAGGCTGCCGAGTGCGAGCGCGATGAAGCCGGTGCCGATATAGTCGAAGCGCGGCGCGGTTTTTTTCTCGCGTTTCACGGTGGGCGAGTCCTCGACATAATGCATGACGCCGAAAAGTGTCAGGATGCCGATGGGGATGTTGATGAGGAAGATGAGGTGCCAGCTGTAGGTGTCGGTGAGGTAGCCGCCGACCATGGGGCCGACGACCGGGGCGATGATGGTGGCGACCGCGGAGACCGAGAAGGCGCCCTGGCGTTTTTCCGGCGGGAAGGTGTCCAGGATGATGGCCTGCTGGGTGGGCTGCAGGCCGCCGCCGAAAAACCCCTGGACGGCGCGGAAGAACAGCAGTTGCGGGAAGCTGGTGGACAGGCCGCAGCCGAGTGAGGCAAGCGTGAAGACGCCGATGCAGATGAGGAAGAAATATTTGCGGCCGAAGCGGCGGCTGAGGTTGCCGGAAATGGTGAGCACGATGCCGTTGGCGATGAGATAGACGGTGAGCGCCCAGGTGGCGTCGTCATTGCTGACGGAAAGACTGCCGGCGATATGGGGGAGTGCGACATTGACGATGGTGGTGTCCAGCACCTCCATGAAGGCGCCGAGTGTGACGATGATCGCGATGACCCAGATGTTGCCCTTTGGGCGCCAGTTGTCTTCTGGCACGTCAGCGGCTCATTTGAGGGTGACGGTCGGCACGACCGAGATGCCTAGCGGCAGGCCTTGGTTCGCCGGGATGCCGCCGTCGATGAGGATTTTGACCGGGACGCGGCGGACGATTTTAACGAAGTTGCCGGTGGCGTTTTCTGCCGGGAAGGCTGAGAATTGCGCGCCTGAGCCTTGCTGGATGCTATCGACATGGCCGGTGAGGTGCAGATGCGGGTAGGCGTCGACGCTCATTTTTACCTTGTCGCCGACGCGCATGCGGTTGAGCTGGGTTTCCTTGAAATTGGCGACCACCCAGATTTTCGGCGAGACGATGTAGAAGACCTGCTGGCCGGTCTGCACATAGGTGCCGAGCTCAACATTGCGCATGGTGATGCTGCCGTCCTGCGGCGCGCGGATGTAGCTGTAGGAGAGTTTTACCTTGGCCTGGGCGAGGTTGGCCTGGGCTTGCGCAAGCTGGGCCTGGCGCTGCTTGATGGTCTCCTGCGCGGTGGTGATGGCCTGGCCGATGAGGCTGGCGGTGGCGACCTGGGCCTGCGCCGATTTCACCGAGGCCTGGGTGGAGCGCAGCTGGGCGGCGGCCTGATCGACATCGGAGCTGGCGGTGGCGCGCTGGTCGACATCGAGCTGGCGCAGGTAGTTGCGGTGGGCGACGAATTCATTGGCCTGGGCTTGCGCCAATTGCGCCTGTGCCTGTTCCAGCTGGGCGGGGGCCTGCACCTGCTGGACCTGCAGGTTGACGATGGCGCTGTTGAGCTGGGATTGGGCCAACTGGATGTTGGCTTCGTCCTGTGCCTGTTCGGCCTCAGTCTCGCGCGGGTCGATGACGAGGAGGAGCTGGCCGGCGGTGACGTAGCTGTTGTCGGTGACGTAGAGGCTGGTTGCGTAGCCCGAGACGTTGGAGGCAATGGAGATGGCGCGGCCGTCAGTGTAAGCATCGTCGGTGGATTGTTCGTTACGGGTTGCCAACCAATAAATGACGCCGACGATGATGGCGATGACGACGACGATGCTGCCGATGATGAGCGGGAGCTTGCTGTGCTTTTCGTCTTTCTTGTCTTCGGGCTTGTCTTTGCCTTCGGATTTGTCGTCGCTTTTTTTCTCGTCCCGGTTGTCTTTGGACTCATGCGGCGGGGCGGCTTCGCCCGAGCTGGCCGCTTGCTTTTCTACTTCGTCCACCAAGCCGGGTCTCCTAAAACAACGGCGCCGGTTTGGCAGCGCGAAAGGTCTGCAAGACTTGGGATTTCGCAGTGCGATATAAAGTGGGTTTACGCGATAGGACCGTTTCATGACGTAAAGTTTAGCTGACGCCCTGTGAATGCTCGGTCTGCGACCAATATGCAGGGTGATCGGGCTGGGTTATTGCTCCGGGTTATTGCTCCGGGTTATTGCTGCAGAAATTCAAAAAAGATTCAAAAGAAATTCAAAAATGAAAGTCACGTAATGTCACAGTTAGATGCTACGAAATCCGGCACGTTCAAGATCGGCGGGGATATTGAGATTAACCGGCTCGGATTCGGCGCCATGCGCATTACCGGCAAGGGTATCTGGGGTGAGCCGGCGGACCGCAAAGGGGCGATTGCAACGCTGAAGCGGCTGCCGGACCTTGGAGTGAATTTTGTCGATACGGCGGATAGCTATGGGCCGGATGTGTCGGAAGAAATTATCCGCGAGGCGCTGCATCCGTATAAGAACATGCTGATTGCCACCAAGGGCGGGCTGACGCGGACCGGGCCGGATGTATGGGTGCCGGTGGGGCGGCCGGAATATCTGATCCAGCAGGCGCATAAAAGCCTGACGCATCTGGGAGTCGAACAGATCGGGCTTTGGCAGCTGCACCGGATTGATCCGAAGGTGCCGCGGGGCGAGCAGTTCGATGCGATCAAGACGCTGCTGGATGACAAGGTTATTCTGCATGCGGGGTTGAGTGAGTGTTCCGTGAAGGACATCGAAGCGGCATCCTCGGTGTTTAAGGTCGCGACGGTGCAGAACCGGTATAATCTGGTGGATCGCGGCAGCGAGGACGTGCTGGATTATTGCGAGAAACGGGGGATCGGATTCATTCCGTGGTTTCCGCTGGCGTCCGGCGATTTGGCGAAGCCGGGCTCGCTTTTGGATAAGATGGCGAAGGATCATAAGGCGGCGCCCAGCCAGATTGCGCTGGCCTGGATTTTGAAGCGGAGCAAAGTGATGTTGCCGATTCCCGGGACGTCCAAGGTGAAGCATTTGGAGGAGAATGTGGCGGCGGTGGGCATTGAGCTGTCGGATGCGGAGTTTGCCGCGCTGGATAAGGAAGGGAAGAAGCAGGCTAAGTAAGAAGTCGCTTTTTTTTAAAAAAAAGCTCCGCAAAAAGACTTTTGTAACTTTGGGGCTTGGGTTGTTACGAAAACATTGCCTGGACGGATCGAAGGGCGGATTGGACGTTGCGCTTTGCGCGGGCCCGGGTTGGGCTGAGATTTTAGGCGTCCGAGAAGGGAAATTATATGTCGATTTTTAAGAATGCGGCTTGCCGGATGATGGCTGTTGGCTTGGTGGCAGGCGGCATTGGCTTGGGCGCGGGGGTTGCGGTTGCGGGACAGCCGCAGATGGAGGGCGCGCTGAGTGCGCTGCAGAGCGCGCAGGGTTATTTGAATCAGGTGACGCAGGATAAGGACGGACATGCACAGTCTGCGCGGAAATTGGTGGCCAAGGCGATTGTGCAGGTTGAAGCGGGGATTGCCTATGGTCAGGCGCATGGTGAGTAAGGTGCGCGTGAGCTGAAAGCCGGTGGGGTAGCTTCGCTACCCCACCCTACGGGACTGGGGCCTGGGCGCGCCCGTGGCCCAGAGTAATAAAAGTTTTTTGGTTTTTTTTTTCAAAAAAGAACCGCTTTCCTTCAGCCATTATCCTGAAAGCCGGGGTAGAGTTTCATGCCGCCGTCTACGAAGATGGTGGAGCCGGTTACGTAGTCGGCCTCATCCGAGGCGAGCCAGGTGACGGCGCGGGCCAGGCGCAATGCGACGTCATGGCCGATGCCGGAGCCGGCGCCGGTGACCAAAGCGCGGCGGCCGGCGAGCAGCGGGTGGTCGGGACGCGCGTTGAGGGCGGCGGCGAGGCCGGGCTGTTTCTGGTCTGGCATATGCGAGCCTTTCGTGAAGCGAATAGGGGAAATGGGGCCGGGGCCGGGCATTGCAAGAAAATCGCGGTGCAACGCGCTGTGCCATTGTTTGTCATATTCGGTTACGGAATTGATACGCGGGCCACAGCACCTTACGGTGGTGGCGCCGTGCGAACAGCGTTAGACTGCCGGTGTGTGATGAGGTGGATTAGGTTTGCGTTATTTTATAAGAAGTCTCGGCGTCCCCTTGTCATGGTTGTTCGTCACCTCCGCTTTTGCAGCCCCTGCCCCGCCGCCGCCCGCGGTTGGGGTGACCGCGGTGGTGACGCAGAATATTGCGCCGAGCTTCACGAATATTGGGCATGTTGTTGCCATACAGTCCGTGAAGATCGTGGCGCGGGTGACGGCCTATATCGATGCGGTGAATTTTCAGCAGGGCAGTACGGTGAAGGCCGGGCAGTTGCTGTTCAGCCTGCAGCCGGAGCAGTACCAGGCGGCGCTGCTGGTGGCGCAGGCGCAATTGGCCTCGGCACAGGCTGCGGTTGCGAATGCGCAGCTGGTTTATGAGCGGGCGTCGGCATTGCGGGCAACGGGGTTTGAGGCGCAGTCCATGCTGGATGCCAATATCGCGACGCGCAATGAGGACCAGGCAAATGTGCTCTCGGCGCAGGCGAATGTGGCGACGGCGAAGTTGAATTTGAGCTATTGCACGATTACCGCGCCGATTGCCGGACGGATTGGCGCGGTGGCGCTGACCAAGGGCAATCTGGTGTCCTCCAGCACCGGCACCCTGGCGACGATCAATCAGCTGGACCCGATACGGGTGGAATTTTCGGTGAGTTCGACCAGCCCGATTCTTGCGGCATTCCAGAGCGATCCGGCGGAGCGCCAATTCGATATCAGCATCGATCTGCCGGATGGCACGCCGTATCCGATCAAGGGCAAGATCGCGTTTCTGGATAACCAGGTGGACAGCAATACCGGCACGGTGAATGTGTATGCGGATTTCGCCAATCCCAAAGGCGATTTGCTGCCCGGGGCTTATGTGAATGTGTCGACCGCGACGGCAACGCCGCAGGAAGTGGTGATGGTGCCGGTGGCGGCGGTGCAGGCGGACCAGAACGGTAGTTTTGTATTGGTACTTGGCGCCGGCGATAAGGTCGAAGCGACGAATGTGACCCTGGGGGATCAGATCGATCAGAATTTCATCGTCAAATCCGGGCTGGCCCCGGGGCAGCAGGTGGTGATCGACGGGATTCAGAAGGTGAAGAATGGCGAGGTGGTGAGCCCCACCGTTGAGCCTGCCGCGCAGTAGATGTTTTCCAGCTTTTTTATTCACCGGCCGAATTTTGCGATTGTTATCGCGGTCGTCATTACCATTGCCGGGCTGGTGGCGCTGAGCGTAATGCCGATTGCGCAATATCCGAATGTGACGCCGCCGCAGGTGACGATTTCGATCAATTATCCGGGCGCCAGCGCGCAGACTGTTGCGAACACGATTGCCGAGCCGGTGGAGGCGCAGGTGAATGGCGCGCCGGGGATGCTTTACATGCAGAGCTCGGAGGCGAGTTCAGGAACTTATTCGTTGACCGTGACGTTCGGGACCGGGACGGATCCGAATATCGACCAGGTGAATGTGCAGAACCGGGTGCAGGTGGCCGAAGCGCAATTGCCGGCGGAGGTGCAAAGTGAAGGCATTACCGTGCGGGCGGCGTCCACCACGCAGGTGCTGACGGTGAGCCTGTTTTCGCCGGATGGCAGGTATAGCCAGCTTTATATTTCGAATTATGTTTACACCAAAATCCAGCAGATCATCGCGCGGCTGCCGGGGGTGGGCAACACGCAGATTTTTGGGCAGCGGCAATATGCCATGCGGGTGTGGTTGAACCCGGTGAAGATGACCGGGCTGAACATCACGACCGCGCAGGTGATTGCGGCGATCCAGGCGCAGAATATTCAGGTGGCGGCCGGGCAGATCGGGCAGCCGCCGGTGGGATCCGACCAGCAGCAGCAGTTGACCATATTGGCGCCGGGCGAGCTGACGAGTGCCGATCAGTTCAAGAAAATTGTGCTGCGAACCGATCCTTCCGGCGGGATCGTGCATTTGTCGGATGTGGCGCGGGTGGAGCTGGCGGCGCAGCAATACACCACCTCGGCGATACTGGATAAATATCCCTCCGCCTTGCTCTCGGTCTATCAGGCGCCGACGGCGAATGCGCTGCAGGTGAGTACCGAAGTCCAAGCCGAGATGAAGAAGCTCTCCGCGCAGTTTCCGCCGGGGCTGAAATATACGGTGGCGTTTAATAATTCGAGTTTCATCGTCGCCAATGTCGAAGATATTCTGCGGACTTTGGCGATTACGCTGGTACTGGTTGTGGGCGTGGTGTTTTTGTTTCTGCAGGACTGGCGGGCGACGGTTATTCCGACGATTGCGATTCCGGTCTCGCTGATCGGCGTGTTCGCGGTGCTGTATGTGCTGGGCTATTCGGCGAATACCATCGATCTGTTCGCGATTGTGCTGGCGATCACGCTGGTGGTGGATGACGCAATTGTGGTGGTCGAGAATGTGACGCGCAATCTGGAGGAGCATCCTGAGCTGAGCGTGGCCGAGGCGACCGAGAAGGCGATGGCGGAGATTACCGGGCCAGTGGTAGCGACGACCTTGGTGCTGGTGGCGGTGTTTGCGCCGGTCGGGTTTGTCTCCGGCATTACCGGGGCGCTGTACCGGCAGTTTGCGACGACGATTTCGGT
>JAMFSE010000027.1 GCA_026225115.1 Rhodovastum atsumiense | reverse complement strand
GCAGCGACTCGTACAGCGCCCAATCCTTGGTATCGGCGGCGCGGTCGCGCGCCGCCTTCAGCCGCTCGATCGCATCCAGCGCCACCAGCCGGTCCAACCCCGACAATGCTTCCTGCATTCCCATCAGCCCTCACCCAGAACGGTCTGAATAAATAGCCGCAACTCCATATCGATGGCATTGCCCTCCGGCGCCCCCGGGAAGCCGGTATGGGGTCCGGCCTCGGTTACGTGCAGCGCCGCCGGCACGCCCGCCGCGCGCAGCGCGCGGTGCATCCGTACCGTGTTTGACAGATATAGATCCCGCGTCCCCGTCGTCAGGATGGTCGGGGGATAGCCTTTGGTGAAGTCACCGAACAGCGGCGACAGATAGGGATGACTCAAATCATGCCCGTTCGCGTAAAGCAGGTTAACCGGCATCAGGCTGCGCAGGGCCGGATCGACGCCAAGATTCGTATGAAAGCTATCGCCGGACTCCGTAAGATCCGCCTCCGGCGTGGCCAAAATCAAACCCGCCGGCAATGGCAGGCCTTCGTCGCGGGCGCGCAGCACCAGGGCCGCCGCCAGATTGCCGCCCGCCGAACCGCCGCTGATGATGATATTGGCTGGCGCCCGGTCACGGAGCAGCGCCCGGTAAACCGCCATACAATCGTCCAGGGCGGCCGGATAAGGGTGGTTCGGCGGCATACGGTAGTCGACCGACCAAACCGGCCTCTGCAGCCGCGCGGCCGTGCCCATTGCCATTATACGGCACATCTCGCCGCCGCAAAGAATCAGCGCCCCGCCATGGATTTCAAGGACGATGCCGTGGCTGTCAGAGCCGATGCCTTCCGGCACGGCGTTGAAGACGCGCACGCCGTCAATTTCGAGCGGGGTCGTATCCACCGGAACCTGGCGCATCATCTGGCCCAATAGAGCAAGGACGGCCTGATCCACCTTTGATACATAGTCTCGCCATCCGGCTTTATCCTCGACCTCGGGATAGGCAACCGGCGCCGCCTGCGGGTTCAGATAGATGCTGGCAGCGTCACTGAGAAAATGCGGGATCGGTATTTCACGGGACGGAACGTGCAGCCTACCAGAATTACCGTTCCGCGTCATGAAACTAGCCTGCTGCGATCGCCAGCGCCGGGTTGCGAACGCAAGTTGGAAATACGCATTGTCCCTCCTATTGTTTTGCTTATTGACGTAGCCTGGGAAATTAGAACGATATTTCGGTCTGCTGCAGCTGCGAACAAATGGCTCCGCTCAAACATCAGCCCAGGCTTCATACTTCACGATCCGGTGCCGCGCGGAGATGATAATCCAATCTACGCCGCCGCCGGTCAAAAATAATCTGGACAATAACTACACACGTGTTAAGTTAATCCTGGCCATGGTAAATGTCCAGTGTAAATTCCGGAGGGAAAGATCACGCGATGCGGCGTCAAAGCGCCGCTACCAGAAGACAGCTCTCAAAGATTAATATTGAGGAAGCAACCAACAAATGAAGGTACGTGACTTCGGCTTTCCGGCCGGGTCCACGCTTGCCAACCGCTTGGAAATACCCGCATCGGCGCCGCGATGACAAACATCGCAGCTGCAACCTGATCACGGAGGAGATTTAAGCCATGGGACGCTTGGACGGAAAGACGGCGTTTGTCTCGGGCGCCGGCGGCGGGATCGGCCGGGCGCATGCGCTGCTGCTGGCGCAGGAGGGTGCCAGGGTCGTGGTCAACGATATCGGCACGCGCAGCGGCGCCGATGCCGCATCGGTCGCGGGTGAAATCGTCAAAGCCGGCGGCCAGGCTATCGCCAACACCACTTCCGCGACCTGGGACGGCGCCGAAAAGATCATCGCCGATACCATCGAAGCTTTCGGCTCCATCGACATCATCGTAAACAATGCCGGGTCCGGCAAGGTGAACGATTTCTGGAGTTTTACCGAGGAACAATGGGACACGACGTTCAATATTGAACCGAAAGGATATTTCGCGCTGATCCGTGCGGCCGCCCCGCATATGGCGCGGCAGGGTTTTGGGTCCATCATCAATACAAGTTCCGGTTCGGGATTCGGCCATCCTGGCGCGGTTGCGCATTCCAGCTCGCGCGAAGGCGTTATCGGCCTCACCCGCACCGCCGCCAAGGAGCTTGGCCGCTTTGGAATCCGGTGCAATGCGATCCGGCCGTTTGCCGTGGGCACCTCGACCACGGAATATGAGGCGGTGGCGCGGCCGTGGGCGCAGCTGATGATGCTTACCATGGGCGCCAGGCCCGGCGTGCTGGAAGCCCCGAATTTTGACGTCACGGCGTTTCCGCCATCGAAAATCGCACCCTTCGTGGTCTGGCTCTGCACCGATGCCGCAAAAAACGTCAACGGCCGGACATTCTCGGTCCGGGGCGATTACGTGTCGCTGCTGTCGGAGCCCGATGATGAGAAAACGATCCACCGGCCGGGCGGCTGGACCCTCGATGCGCTGGACGCCTCGGCGCCGGCTGAGCTCACCCATGCGTTGTCCAACCCATTCACCCTGGACGCGTTCCCAGAGCTCAAAATCTTCAAGGATTAATGCGGACTTCTGCGCGCCGCGCGGCTATTTCGAGGAGAAACGCAAGTGGATGTTGCCGCCGCCGAAAATCTGAGCCCTGCCACACCAAAGCCGGCGCATGTGCCGGATGCGGCGCTTTATGATTTCGACATGTACCTGGATCCCGCTTTACTGAGAGATCCGCATGAGCGCGTGCGCCAACTGCTCGCGCAAGCGCCGCCGGTCTTCTGGACCCCGCGCAATGGCGGCCATTGGGTGGTGATCGGGCACCAGGAAAACTATCTCGTTTCACGCGATACCGTGAATTTCTCGAGTGAACTGATTCCGGCCGCGCACGCCGCCGCCATGTTCGCGATGTTGCCGCCGGATATGGGCCGCCTGCCGCTGCCAAGGCCGATCAACCTCGATCCGCCGTCGCACACGATCTATCGCGCCCCGCTGCAGGCCGCCTTCTCGCCAAAGGCCGCAATGGCGCGCAGGCAGGAAGTTCGCGCCTTGGCTGATGAATTGATCGATGCCGTCATCGGCCAAGGCCATTGCGATTTCATCTCCGACATCGCCGAACCGCTGCCAGTACAGGTGTTCCTCAAAATGATGGGACTGCCTCTGGAACGTTCGGCCGAGTTCCGCCAGCTGGTGCATGCGTTCCTTGCCCCGGCTGAGCATCCGATGGAGGTCGTAGGCCGCTTCCGAAACATCGCCGACGCCATGAAAGGCGAAATCGAGGCCCGCAAATCCGACCCGCGGGAGGATTTGATCAGTCTGCTCTGGCATTCAGAGATCGAAGGCAAGGCGATGACCTATGAGCTGATGGAAGATTTCGCCGTGCTGCTGTTCGTGGCCGGGCTTGATACGGTCATCAACGGCATGGGCTTCGGCATCCGGCACATTGCGCGCAATTCGGATTTCCAGAACCGGTTGAGGTACAACCCAAAACTGATCACCGAAGCCGCGGAGGAACTGCTGCGCCGCTACACCTTCACCGTACCCGGGCGGCGCGTCTCGAAGGACACTGAATTTGCCGGATTGCAGATGAAGCAGGATGAGCGCGTGATGATCTATCTGCCCGCCGCCGATCTCGACCCGCGCGAATATGAAAACCCCGAGCAATTCGACATCAGCCGGGAAAACAATGTGCATATCGCCTTTGGCGCCGGCCCGCACCGCTGCCTTGGTTCGCATCTTGCACGCGTGGAATTGCAGGTGATCTACGAACAGATGCTGGCGCGCCTGCCGGAATTTCGCATCGATGACCGCCAGCCTGTCAAATTCCACGCCGGCAGCATCATCGCCATCGACTCACTGCCGATCCGCTGGGATTAACCGGCAGCCGTTGTCAATTGCCGCGCTTTGCGGGCCGCCTGGCTTTAGCCGGTGCCGATGCTATTTTTCGCGGGCGCAGGCGCAGCGGTGCCGGAGTCACGGTTCCAGCGGTTGCAAAAAGCCGGTCGATCGTCTCCGCAACGAACTCGGTAACGCCTTCTGCCGAATTGGCAGCGCGCCAGGGGGCGAGGTGCGCAAGGGCAATCCGGCCGTGAGCGAGCGACAACACGACCAGGGTGGCGGAAACCTCGTCTTTGCCCGGCAAAATTCCACCCTCCGCCGCAAAATGTTTAATCGAAGCGAACACGCTCCGATACGCCGGCTGCACCAGTCCAGTCATCGTCTCCGATGCTTCTGAAATGGCATGCTCCGGTGCGAACAGAAGCTGATAGCGTGATGGGCGCTCCATCGCGTAGCCGACATACGCAGCCATTTTTGACTTAAGCTCATTGAGGGCCTTCGGCTGCTCCAATGCTTGCGTCGAATGGGCCATGACCTCGCCCAATTGCCGCCAGCATTCGCGTCCAACCTCCGAAATCATGGTTTTGGCATCGGGAAAATGTGCATATAGCGAAGGCGCCGCAACGCCCGCCTCGCGCGCCACCATGCGCAGGCTAAGCTCGTTCAACGGGTTCCGGTCCAAAAGCCGCATCGCCCCTTCAATGACTTCGGCCTTCAGGCGATTTCCCTCGCCGCGAGGATTACGCGCTCTCTTCACTTGCCCACTTCCCTGCCGCCGTCATCTGCCAAACCGGGTTTCCGCTATCGCTGGCGATTTTGCGTAATTATCTACCTAGCTGCAAACAGCAGGGCGAATTCGCCGGCAGGGCGATCCAGTTTTACTTCGGCCCTTCTTTGAGGCGTCCCAGCAGCGCCGGGCCGGCAGGATCGCCATCCAGCATATAATTCTGCCGATGCACGATCTTCCAACCGCCGTCGCTCTGGCGTGCAAGCTGCAGCCGGGACGCGCTCAGCCGGCCGATGAAGAAACCGTCATCGCCATGCATCGCCACCATCGTATGGCAGGTTGCAACAGCCTGATCCGCATCGATCACGACATGCGGCACGGTGGACATATGCGCGCAGCCGGCTTTGACATAGGCAACATGCCCCGGATCACGCGTAATCGCCTCGATCCGCTCCCGGCCTTCGAACGCGCCCATATCGCCGACCGCATAAATGCCATCCTCAACATAGCATGATCCGACGGCGGCGGCATTCATGCCGTCGACCGCATAGCCATAGCCGTTGATAACCTGATAGATCGCCAACTGGTCTTCCAGTCTGCGCAGCCGCGCCTCGATTGATGATATAGATCCGTTTTCCATCTTGGTATTTCCCTTGTTGTCGTTAGCCGACCATATAGCCGCCGGCGTCGCAATTGATCGATTGACCCGTGATCGTGCGGCTTTTGTCGCTGGCCAGGAACAGCGCGAGATTGCCGATATCCTCGGGCTGCGAAATCATCTGCAAGGGCACGCCCTCCAGGCTCTTCTTCTTCCATGCCTCGAAGGAAATGCCTTGCTCGGCCGCCATGCGCTTGCCCCAGTTGATCCAGAGATCGGTCTCGATGCCGCCTGGCACCAGGCAGTTGCAGCGAATGCCGTAGGGGCCGCCTTCCAGTGCGACGGTTTTGGTGAAGGCCCGCATCCCTGCCTTTGCGGTCACGTAATGGGTTTTGCGGGCCATGCCCATCCAACCCGCGGTCGAAGAGAAATTGATGATCGAGCCGGTCTTGCGTTCCAGCATCGACTGCTTGATGACCTCACGCGTGCAAAGCATCGCCGCGGTCAACACCACATCCATGACCGCATGCCAATTTTCCAGCGTCTGTTCCCAGACATATAAATCCTTGCCGGGAATAACGGCGTTGTTGAGCAGGATGTCGACCTGGCCGAATTCGTCCACCGCGCGCGCCACCATGGCGCGGACGTCGTCCTCGTTGGTGACATCGCAGCGCATGCCGATGGCGCCTTCTCCGGCGGCCAGAGCGGCCGCTTTCACCTGTTCCTCGCGGCGCGCCGAAAGCAGAACCCGCGCACCCTCGGCCACGAACTGCCTGGCCATCACAGCGCCCGTGCCTGTGCTTGCGCCGGTAATGATTGCAACTTTTCCGGCGAGTAAACCAGATTGTGATCCCATTGTCTTTTCCTCCATTAATCTGCGCGTTCCATTGTGGAGCCGCGTCGCCGCATCTGTCCTTACAGGTGTTAGTTTAAAGGCCTTGCCGTGACAAGTGGTGTCTCCGCGATCTGCCGGATCGAAAAGGAAGTGAGATCAACCGATAGGCAGCCCGTTTACCCGGCCCATCGGGCTGCTTTCCTTAAAGCCAAGCAGCTGCAATAATGTGTCGGATCCAAATTGCCGGACCGATGGATCAAGCGAGAGCCACCAGTTCTCCTGCGGCAAAAATATGGGCAATGTGTAATAGCCAAATACGCCAAGGCGCTCGGTATTTCCCGACCGGTTCGGCCCGGTCTTGTGCCACATCCGCCCTTCCATAATAATGATCGAACCCGCGCTTGCCTCCGCCGCCACGGTATCGAGAGATTGGTCTTCGGCATTGGCAGGCCTGTTAAAATTATGACTGCCGGGGACAACGCGGGTGGCGCCGACTGCATCCGTGAAATCGCTCAGGCACCAGATAATGTTAACGCTATGCGGCCGGTTCCAAGGCAATGGGCTAAGGCTTTGGTCGGCGTGAAGATACATCTCACCGCTGCCCGGCGAGGTGATATTGGCCGAAAGATTGGACAGCAGAGCCGGCCACCCAATAGCCGCCCTGACCATGTGCAGGGCGGTTGGGTGTTCCGCTAATTCGCAAAACAGCGGACTCCGGCTCGGCAGATTCCAAACACGTTGCGTGCCGTGGTCGGAGGTGTTTGTCGTACCCCTTCGTTCGGAATGCCGTTCCACCTCCGCGACACGGATCAACGCATCGGCCAATCGCTTGCATTCCCACGCTGAAAGAACCCCTTCCAGAATGGCGATGCCGTGCGTTTGCAGATCGTTTTCAGCTTGCCGCAACTCGGCCGTGGCGCGCGGTAATTGCAATTGCTTTGTCCCTGAACGCGTTTTCTTCAACGTCTTGATCAAAACGGATGACCCGCCAGATCATAAATTTCGGTGCCGGCCTCAGGCATTTTTGTGGGGTGGCACGCCTGAAACGGTTCACACGCTCAAACAGCGATCCTGATCGAGTGATCCATCTGGTGGTAAGCGCCAGCCAGATGCGTCGCGGTACATTTTGCAATGCCTCGCTTCATTTCCGCGATCAGCGCCCAGCGATCGACATCGTCACGTTCGTCAAAAACGATTCCGAGCGCCAGCGGGCCACGAATTTTCGAGCGAGGCAGCAAGGTGGCCGCGACCTGCAAGCCCGGAGCAAATCCAAAATCCCCGATGGCGTGACCCTGCAACCGGTAGCTGTTGACCTGGTCTTTAAGATCGGTAACCGCAAACCGCTTCTCGGCCGCCACCTCGGCATTCAGCCGCCGCAGCAAATGGCCGAGATGGTCCGGCGCATTCGTTGTAAGCAGGAGCAGGCCGGCTACGCTTGCCGATAAGTCTTCGAATGCACCATAGGAAATTTTATCCGTCACAGGTTTCGCGCCGGGTGAGAGCCGGAAAATCTGCAGCCGCGTGTTAACGAGCCCGGTCAGCACAACGCATTTGCCGGTCGAATCCGCCAACGCGTCCATCAAGGCAAACAAACCGCCATCGCGGATCATCTTTGGCTGCGCCGATATTCCAAGTGCCGCGATGCGGGGTGTCGGCGTGTAGGTCCGGGACCGGGGGTCTTTATAGAGCAACCCCATTTCAACCAAACATGATAGAAGCTCCGATGTACTCGACTGCGGCCGGCCGTAACGGCGGACGATATCCATCACCGTTATTGTTTTGCCAGTGTCGCAAAAGAGTTCGAATATCTCAATAACCCGCTTAGCGATCTTTGTCCTGTTCGGCTCAACCACCGCCACCATTCAATTTTCTCCCGAATAGTCTTGAGACTTCAGAAAATCGGCAGGCGCAGATTGGTCGCCTGTCTGTGCCAGCGCTTATTCCACACCGTGGCCCCTATCTCGCGGGGGCCAATATAATACTTGTTTTAACCTGGAGCGTCCTCTGAGAGTGTTTTGGTTCTGCGAAGGGCCGCGATGCCTTGCGCCCGCGCTTATACTTACACATGTAAAGTGATAATTGCAAGGAGAATTATATGGCGCTAAAGATCGCCGATGAGCATTCGAGATCTACCCGAGGCTTCGAGGAGCCTCAGCGGCAAAGTCGCCATTGTGGGGCTGGGCGAGACCGATTACGGCGATGATTATCGCGCCTCCCGCGCAAAGGCGGAGGGCTGGGAACGTCCAACCCCGGAACATTTGGCGGTTACGGCGTTTGAGCGCGCGCTCGCGGATTCCGGCCTGCGGCGAAGCGACATCGACGGGCTTGGCGTATCCTTCCTCTATGGCGGCCCGCAGCCGGCGGAGGCCGCTGCTTTGCTGGGACTTACACCGCGGTATCTGACGCAGGTCTTCGGCATCATGGCGGGGCCGCTGCCGCAGGCCTGCGCTGCCATCGCGGAAGGCAAATGCGACAGCATGGCGGTGGTCTACGCCGTGGCGACGCGCTCCATCGGGCGAAAATTCGGCGGCGCGAATTTCGACGACGACAGCGGCGCGCCGCCTTCCTATTATTATTATCATCCCTGGGGCTGGAGTTCCCAGGCCGCCCATTGGGCGATGACCTGGCGGTTTTATCAACAGCAATATGGCCGGAATGACGCCGATCTCGGCGCGATTGCAATCGAAACCCGCAAGCACGCGATGGCGCATCCGCAGGCCGTGATGCAAACGCCGATCACGATCGAGGATTATCTCGGCGCCCGCTTCGTGGTGAAGCCGCTGCGGCTATATGATTTATGCGTCGTCAACGACGGCGCCATCTGCTTCATCGTTACCCGCGCCGACAGAGCGCGCGATCTGGCGCACACGCCCGTCGCTTTGGCGGGCTGGGGAGAATCGATCGTCAAGGCCGACAAGCTCGACGCGCTGGTGCGCGGTCAGCTGCGGCCGCATTATCAGGAAGCGGGCAGGCAGGCGCTTACCATGGCCGGCTTGTCGCTCGCCGATATTCAGCATTTTGAGACCGGCGATATGTCGACCGTAAATCCGATTAATGCGCTTGAGGGGTACGGATTTGCCGAACCCGGCACCGCGATCGATCTGTGCCGCGCCGGCGAATTAAGTCTGGGCGGCCGCCTGCCGATGAATATGGCCGGAGGAATGCTATCGGGCGCCTATATGCATGGCTGGAGCCATGTCGCCGAGCTCGTGCGCCAGCTGCGGCATGAGGCCGGCCCCCGGCAGGTGCCGGATCTTGAAGTCTCCATGTTCAACCTGGCGCAGACCGATCAGGTTCATCCATTGATATTCAAACGAGGCGTATGAGGATGTCGGAACCAAGACCGGACCGGACGCTGGGGCCGCGGCATGACATGTTCTGGCAATATTGCGGGCAAGGCGAGTTGCGGGTTCCGAAATGCACCGCCTGCGGCAAGCTCGTCTGGCCGGTGCTAAAGGCTTGCGACCGTTGCGGAGACGAAAACTTCGAATGGGCGCGCATGTCGGGCCGCGGCAAGCTCGTCAGCTGGTGCAGCTTCGTGCAGGATTATTACAAGGCAACACTGCCCGTCCCCTATGACACGATCCTGGTGGAGCTGGAGGAAGGGCTGTTGTTCATCAGCATTCCGGACGGCTTCACTGAAGCCGACATGTCGCCAGGCATGCAGCTCGAACTGCGCCTCAGAGATTGCCACGATTCTGCCGGAGCGTTCCGCCTGCCGGTTTTCGTCAGGGCTTAAGCCTAGGCATTAAGCCGCGATGAGCGACCTCCCCAACACGTTAGGAGGAGTTATTACGCTTGTTCGTGAATGGCGTCCCGTAGGGGATTCGAACCCCTGTCGCCGCCGTGAAAGGGCAGTGTCCTGGGCCTCTAGACGAACGGGACGAGGCGAGTGCGGAATAGGGCAGGTGGCGGAGAAGTTCAACCCGGTAGAAAAATTTACTTTGAGACGGCGAGGCTGAGCTGGCCGGTGACGGGGTTGAGGAGCAGGATCTGGTCGCCGTCCGGGCCGGTGACCCAGATGGCGAGGCTGGCGCCGGCGGCGGCGATGGATTTGATGCTATCGCCAGCGGGGAGGCGGTTGGTCAGGGTCGGCAGGGTGGCGGGCGCGCCTGGGACGGGCGCCGGCATCGACGGGGCCGGCGGCTTGGCATAAAGCCGGTGGATGATGACCCCGATGACCAAAGCGGTGCCGAGGACGACGAGGGCGCCAAGGCCGCCCACCAGCAGCTTCAGACCGCGTAGATCCTGCGCGCGTCCTGGCAACCGTGGCTGAGCATCCATCCGTCATTTCTCCGATCTCGGTTGAAGCTGGGCCGGGAGATACCGGGCAGCGGCTCGACAAGTTTTTAAGCGAGCGCATCGGCACGCTTTCGCGTTCGCGCGTCAAGGGGTTGATCGTCGAAGGCTTTGTGACGCGGGACGGTGTTGCGGCTGGCGACCCCTCGGAGGCGGTGAAGACCGGGGTTTATGTGGTGACGCAGCCGGCGGCGGCGGATGCGCGGCCGCTGGGGGAGGCGATCGACCTTTCTATACTGTATGAGGACCGGCATCTGCTGGTGCTGGACAAGCCGGCGGGGCTTGTCGTGCATCCGGCGCCCGGCAATCCGGATGGGACGCTGGTGAACGCGCTGATCGCGCATTGCGGAGACAGCCTGACCGGGATCGGCGGCGAGCGGCGGCCGGGGATTGTGCACCGGCTGGATAAGGATACCTCCGGCATTATGGTCGTGGCGAAGACCGAGCCGGTGCATACCGCGCTCTCGGCGGCGTTTGCGGCGCGGGATATCGAGCGGCAGTACCGGGCGCTGTGCTGGGGGCTGCCGAGTCCGGCTTCGGGCGAGGTGGCGGGGGATATCGGCCGGGACCCGCGCGATCGGAAGCGGATGGCGGTGGTGACGCGCAACGGCAAGCAAGCGCTTACCCGATACCGGACGTTGCAGGGATTCGGGCTCGCGGCGGGGTTACTCGCGGTTAACCTCGCGACCGGGCGGACGCATCAGATCCGGGTGCATCTGGCGCATGTGGGGCACCCGCTGATTGGCGACCCGGTGTACCTGAAACGGAAACCGGCGGCGGCGCAGCATCTGGCGGAGCCGGCGCGGGGGGTGGCGCTGGATTTTCCAAGACAGGCGTTACACGCTGAAATGCTTGGATTTATTCACCCGGCGACCGGCGAAAACCTGCGGTTTGAGACGCCGCCACCTGAGGATTTTCAGCAACTCACGCATGCGATTGAAACAGGACTAAGTTAGTCTGATTTCCCTTGACGTTGGCGGCCGCGTATCAGTAGGATGGCGCCACTGACCAGAATATGCCGGTTTGGATATGGGTCGTTCTGTAGCGGGAGTTACTGCCTTTTAAGGGGTCTCTCCGGTTCGTGATGATGCCAGCCGGGCTTCGAGCGGTATAGTTTGGGTTAGGAAAATGACTGCCAGCCGGCCGGCTGAATGATTTGGGGGCCGGGAAGCAGACAAGGAAAAAGGAGTTTCCACATGGCCTCCACCCTATCTTCAATGGCTCCCGACGCGAGCCTGACACGTTATATGCAAGAAATCCGGAAGTTCCCGATGCTCGCGCATGAGGAAGAGGAACGCCTGGCGCGGGCCTGGCGCGACAACGGCGACCACAAGGCGGCGCACACGCTGGTGAATGCGCATCTGCGGCTGGTTGCCAAAATCGCCATGGGTTACCGCGGCTATGGCCTGCCGGTCGGCGAGCTGATCTCCGAGGGCAATGTCGGCATGATGCAGGCGGTGAAGCGGTTTGATCCGGATCGCGGGTTCCGGCTGTCCACCTATGCGATGTGGTGGATCCGGGCGGCGATTCAGGAATACATCCTGCACAGCTGGTCACTGGTGAAAATGGGTACGACCGCGGCGCAGAAGAAATTGTTCTTCAACCTTCGCCGGTTGAAGGGGCAGATGCAGGCGATCGACGACGGCGATTTGAAGCCGGAGCAGGTGGCGCGGATTGCGCATCTGCTGGATGTGCCGGAACAGGACGTGGTGAATATGAATCGCCGGTTGTCGTCACCGGATAACAGCCTGAATGCGCCCATCAAGATGGACGGCGAGGGCGAATGGCAGGATTGGCTGGTGGATGGGAGCGAATCCCAGGAAACCGAAATGGCCGAGCGGGAAGAGCTGACCGGCCGCAAGGCGCTGCTGGCGACCGCGCTGAAGACCTTGAGCGATCGCGAACGGCATATTCTGGTCGAGCGCCGGCTGAAGGATAATCCGACCACGCTGGAAGATTTGTCGCAGCATTATAATATTTCGCGCGAGCGGGTGCGGCAGATCGAGGTGCGCGGGTTTGAGAAGCTGCAAAAATCGATGAAGGCGCAGGTTGCCGAACAGCGGCAGGCGGTTCAGGCGGTGCAGGCAAGAATGGCGTAAGGCTGGTTTAGAAAGTTAAAAAAGGGGGCATTTTGCCCCCTTTTTTATGCGTGGTGTTAGGAAGGAAGATGGATTGCCGCGCTTCGCTCGCAATGACGAGACGAAAGGCGTGGATGCCGGGGGCGCCCCGTGGCGCCTTCGCCGGCATGACGGGTGGGGCCGGGAGTCTCGAGCTTCGATGGCCCAGATTAAAGCAAGTTTTTGCGGAGCTTTTTTCAAAAAGCGACCGCTTGGCTTGCTCAGTCGTCGCGGTGGACGCGTTCCATTCTCTCGTGGCGTTCCTGGGCTTCGATGGAGAGGGTGGCGATGGGGCGGGCTTCCAGGCGGCGCAGGCCGATGGGTTCCCCGGATTCCTCGCAATAGCCGTAGGAGCCGTTTTCGATTCGGTTGAGGGCCTGGTCGATTTTGCCGATGAGTTTGCGGGCGCGGTCGCGGGTGCGCAGTTCCAGGGCCCGGTCGGTCTCCACGCTGGCGCGGTCGGTGATGTCGGGCTCCAATATGCCGCCTTCGGAGAGGGAGGCCAGGGTGCCGTTGGCTTCTCTGACGAGGTCGGCACGCCAGCGAAGCAGTTTTTGACGAAAATACTCGGACTGCGTTGGATTCATGAACTCCTCGGCATCCGAGGGGCGGTAATCCGGTGGCAGGGAAGACAGCATGCCGTCGGTATCCTTACTTATGCAGGCGGTCACCAACGACCGCCTCACTCTGGGCGGGCTTATAGCGATGGGTTTGCGACAAGCCAAGGCCGGTGCAGTCGATATTGCAGCGTGTGGGCGCTAGTTCACTTCGACGCCCCGGCGCAGGCATTCTATTTTTGCCCGCAGGCGGACGGACTCGAGCAGTGCCGCCAGCGCGGGGGCGGCGGCTTGCGGCATGCTGGCGGCAAGCTGCCCGAGGCGGGCGGTTGCGGCCTCAGGGTCCTGGCCGGGGGAAAGCAAGGCTTTCTGAAGCTCCGCCAGGGCTTGCAGCAGCGCCTGGCCGTGGCGGCTGGCGGCTTTGTCCTGGACGGTATCGCTGGTTGCTTCCTGCAGGGCGAGCATGGCGGAGAGTTCGATATTCTGCGCGGGCTGGGTTTCCTGGACGGTTTCCGGGGGGCTGCCTGCGACGCTGAAGCCTGGGGCGGTGGCGGCCGCGGCCGGCTTGGGGCGGGGCGTAGGGCCGGCGGCACTGATGCCGGTGACGCGATTCACCGGGCGGCGCCGGCGGTTCGGCAGAAATTGCCGGGGGGCGCTGGGGAGATTTGGAAAATGCGTTGAGAAACCTGGCTATTTTTAAGCGGGTTGGGTGGCACGGCATTTGCTGTCTTTGGCATGGCTGGATGATCCCTTAAACTTCTTAACCAAAGCTTTGCCAATGATGCCGATGCCGCCATGCCGGGTTTGGGTCTTTCTGACCATGCTGCTGTTGCCGCTGGCGGCGGGCGCGCAGGTTCGAATCAAGGATATTACCGATGTGCAGGGGATCAGGGATAACCAGCTGGTCGGCTATGGGCTGGTGGTTGGGCTGAACGGCACCGGCGATTCGCTCAACAATGCGGTGTTCACCAAACAGTCATTGATCGGCATGCTGGGGCGGCTCGGGATCAATACGCAGGCGCTGTCCGCGCAGTTGCAAACGAAGGATGTCGCGGCGGTGATGGTTACCGCGGACTTGCCGGCGTTCATCCATACCGGCGAGCGGATCGATGTCACGGCCTCGGCGCTGGGGGATGCCAAGGATCTGACCGGGGGGACGCTGCTGGTGACGCCGCTGCTGGGGGCGGATGGGCAGGTTTATGCGGTGGGGCAGGGCTCGATGGTGACGGGCGCCATTACCGCCAGCGGCGCTTCGGGGTCGTATACGCAGGGGGTGCCGACGGTCGCGCGGATTTCCAATGGCGCGATCGTTGAGCGGGCAATTAATTTTTCGCTGGCTGCGGAGGTAAATCCGAGCCTGCAATTGCGCAATCCGGATTTGACGACGGCAGAGCGGATTGCGGCGGCGGTGAACGGCACGCTGGGTGCTGGGATTGCATCGGTCTCTGATCCGCGCACGATTAATTTGAATCTTGGCGGGCGGGATGTGGTGCAGTCTCTGGCGTCGATCGAGGATTTGACGGTGATCCCCTCCAACCCGGCGACGGTGGTGGTGGACGAGGCGACCGGGACCATTGTGATCGGCGCCGATGTGCGGGTGAGCGAGATTGCCATCGCGCAGGGGAATTTGACGGTGCAGGTGACCAATACGCCGCTGGTCAGCCAGCCTGGGCCGTTTTCCAACGGCAAGACCGTGACGGCGGCGGCGACGACGATTTCGGTTTCCAAATCTCCGGGCAAGCAGCTGGCGATTCTGGATGGTGGGGTGAGTTTGCAGCAGCTGGTCTCCAGCTTGAATTCGCTGGGCGTGGCGCCGCATGACATGATCAGCATTCTGCAGACGATCAAGGCGGCAGGCGCCCTGCAGGCGCAGTTGATCGTGCAATGACGATCTCGATGCTAACCGGCGGTTATGGCAGCCCGGCGGCGATTGCGAAGCAGGCGCAGGCGTTCGAGACCATGGCGATCAGCCAGCTGCTGCAGCCGATGTTCGATAGCGTGGACACGCCGGATGCGTTGTTCGGCGGCAGCCCGGCCGAGAAAACCTGGCAGCCGTTTTTGCTGAATGCGATTGCGACGCAGATGGAAGCCGACGGGGGGCTTGGCCTGGCCGGACAGATTACCGCAACCCTGAAGGAAAGACCCACACAATGAAACTCCCGATGCCGCCGATTTGGACCGATGCCGCCAATGCGCTGGCGGAAGTATTGGAGGCTGAGAACGCAGCCTTGCGCGCGCGTGATTTTGCCGCCGCTGCGGTGCTGCTGCCGGTGAAGCGTGCGGCCCTCGCGCGGATGGATGTTGCGCTGACCATCGGGCCAAAGCATGAGATCCGCGATGCCGCCGGGCGGCTGGATTTATTGGCGCAGCAGAATCGCAAGCTGCTGGCGGATGGGATCGGGATTCAGGCGCAGGTGCTGCGGATTATTGCCGGTGCGGTCCGGGCGGCATCCGCTGCCGGCTACGGGCCAGGGGGAGAGAGCGCGCCGGGGGTTGGGGGGTACGCGCTTTCGGCGAAGGCTTGACGAGGTTGTTCCCGTGTCCGTTTAAATTTGGCAGCCGTGTTTTCAAATGACGACCTTGAGCGCCGAACCGGTTGCGGTGTTGATTGCCGACCAGATGGCGCCGACGATGGCGTTCCAAACTTGCTCGACCATGACGGCAACCATCCCGGAGAGCGTGTTCACGAAACTCCGGACCATTTCTTCGATGCTGTCCAGAAAATAGGCTTGCGTGGCGCCGGAGATTGAGCCATCCGCCATGCCGGCGGCAACGTATACCGATTGCTGCGCGATGGCATTTACCTGTTCCAGCGCAAACCCGCGCAATTGCGAAACATCGCCTTTGATGGCGCCGTTTGCCGCGGACAGGATTTGCTTGACGAGATCAGCCTGGATGATTGCCGCCATTGTCTCACCTATCTTTTAAGAAAATTTTCATACGCAATTGCCTGGCTTAAAAAGATGTTGGCCTGATTTTCGAAGGCAGTAATTTCACCGCCGGCCAGGCCGGCGGCTTGATCGCTTTTTTGCATTTGCGCGATTGTGCCAGCCAGATCATTGACCGATCGGCCGCTTGGGTAATCCGAAAAATTTGGGTCCGCGGGAATCCTGTCAGCTGCGCTCAAAACCTTGTTGGCGGACTCCAATGCATCGGGATTGGGAAGGGGTCGCGCTTTGATCTGCAATTGCGTTGCGTTGAGTTCCGCGATGATATGGTTATAGGCGGGCATGCGCGTGGGATAGCTTGCCGGCGTTGCGGATGTTCCGACGGATACGAACAATGCCTGGATATCGTTATTGGCGGTGGCAAGCTCGGTTGCAACCAGTTGATCATAGGCCGGGGCCAATTGGGTTTGGCAGGCTGTCAATAATAGGCATGAAGTCAGGAGGGACAAGATGCGCAAATTATGGGTCAAAGCCGCGCTCCAAGGGACGAATTTCGGGTTCAGGCCTCGGCGCCCTTGATCAGGTTGGTGGTGACGTTGGCGTAATTGGCGAGGTCGGGCATGGCCGACGGGTTCGGCGCCGTTGGCGGCGGGGTCGCGGGCGAGGCTGCGGCGACCGCGGCCGCATGCGGGAAAGCACGGTCCAGCGCGGTCCGCGACCGCGGTTTGAACGGCGGCGGTATCGGACATGTCGAGGCCGACCGCCTTCAACGTGTCCGGGAAGCGCGCGATTGCATATACGGAAGCCGCTGCAAGCGCCTTGTTCTTTACTTCAACACTGTCCCAGCCGTGCTGCCTTATGAGGTCCTGCGATTGCTGCAGACCAAAGGTCACGCTTTTTTGCAGAGCATCATCCAGACTGGCCGTGATCATCGCGGAATTTTTCAGATTCAGCCATTCACGAATTTGGATATGGCCCAGGTGCCGACGCCGAGAATAAGCGCTGAGACCAGCTGTAGCAGCGCATTGATGATCGGATCGATTTGAACGGACATTTTGCCACCCTGATTTTTTTCAAGGAATAGGCGGGAATGGTTGGAAAAAACAACCAAAATCTGCGTGGCACCCGATGATAAAGCTGTGCAGCGCCCGGAAAATAGATGTTTTTCCGGGCGGAAATACGTTCTATGGCAAACAGGTCAGTTAGGATGCCGAAATGTTGCTGCAGCTTGCCAAGCCCTTTGCCCATCATGATCATCCGCGCGAGATCGTGCGGCAGTTCACGCCGAACTGGTTCACCGTGACGATGGGGACCGGGGTGGTGGCCCTGGCGCTGAATCAGTTTCCGGTGGCGGTGCCGGGGGTGCATCAGGCGGCGGCGGTTTTGTGGCTGGTGAATATCGGATTGTTCGCGCTGTGCACGGCGCTTTATGGCGGCCGTTGGATTTTCTTCACCAGGGATGCGATGCCGATCTGGGGGCATCCGGTGATGCCGATGTTTCTGGGTGCCATCCCCATGGGGCTGGCGACGATCGTCAACGGGTTTCTGGCGTTTGGGATCCCGGCGATCGGGGCGGCCGCGACGGAGATTGCGACGGTGTTGTGGTGGATCGACGTGGCGATGTCCCTGGGCATCGGGCTGCTGGTGCCGTTTCTGATGTTCACCCGGCAGAACCACAGCATTGAAACCATGACCGCGGTCTGGCTGCTGCCGGTGGTGCCGGCGGAGGTGGCCGCCGCCAGCGGCGGGCTGCTGGTGCAGCATATCGCCGATCCGGTGCTGGCGGCGCATCTGCTGGTCGGCTGCTATCTGCTCTGGGCGTTTTCACTGCCGCTGGCGCTGGGGATATTGGTGATCCTGTTCCTGCGGCTGGTGCTGCATAAATTGCCGAAGCGGGACATGGCGGTTTCCAGCTGGCTGGCGCTGGGGCCGCTCGGCACCGGCGCCTTGGGGCTGATGGTGATGGGGCGGGACGCGCCGGTGCTGCTCAGCGCGGTTGGGCTCGGGGATATCGGCGCGGTGGCGCATGGCATCGGCGTGATCGGCGGGTTGATCATCTGGGGCTATGGCGCCTGGTGGCTGATCATGGCGGCGGCGATAACGCTCAGTTATATGAAGGAGGGTCTACCGTTCAACCTGGGGTGGTGGGGATTCACCTTTCCGCTCGGGGTTTATACCTTGGCGACGCTGACGCTGGGCGCGCAGACCGGCATGGCGGTATTCTCGGTCCTGGGCGGGGTGATGACGACTGCTCTGCTGGGTTTCTGGGTGACGGTGGCGATCCGTACCGTCAGCGGCGGGTACCGGGGCAATCTGTTCCATTCGCCTTGTCTGGCCGAACGCGATGCCCGGTTGCGGGCGACGATGATTACCTGGCCGAACTAGACCATTCCGGGTCGAAAATATCTGGCAGCGGCCGCGGCGCCATGCCATCTAGTCAGGCATGTGGATGACAGAACCGTGACTGGCCTATTGCCTTGAAAGCCTATGGAATTGCTGCCCGTTTGAGCGATGCCGTGGCGCTGACATCCGCCTTCGGGCCGGGGGCGAGGATTGGCATTGGCGCCGGGAATGCCGCGGCCAGCGATATTCTGGCGCCGTCCGGGCCGCTGATTGGTCTGGTTGAGGCGCGGGCCGCATGCGCGGTTCCGGCTTCGCAATATGTCTTTACGTTTGGAAATACTGAGTCGGGCAATTTGCCGGCGATGATCGGTCCGGTGATCGATTTGCTGGCCAGCGCGTCGGGCACCGGATTTCTGGCCGCCTGTCTGGCGACGCCCTGGGCCGGGCGCAGCGTGTTTCAGGGGCATCTGTTTCAGGACGGCAATCTGCAAAGCGATTTGAAGCGGGATCTGGCACCCTATGTCGATGGCCGGGTCGCGGTGGTGGCCAATGAGGTGGTGGCCGCCGGGCTGCCGGCCATTCGGGCGCGGCTGACGGCGATGAAGGAGCAGGGGGTGCGCCTCGCGCTGCTCGATGCGATCGACGAGGGGCAATGCAAGGTGATTGCCGAGGCGCTGGAACGGCAGCCGGTGATTGGCGGCCCGGCCTGGATTTCGCCCAGCGTGGATGGGCTTGATGCCGGCGCGGCGGTGCGCGGGCCGGTGGCGATTCTGTCGGGGGCGCTGCACCGGCAGAGCCTGATGCAGAATGCGGCGGCGCGGGCGGCGATGCCGGTGTTCGATCTTGATCTGTCGCTGGGCGCCGATGTTTTGGTGGCAAGCGCATTGGCATGGGCGCGGCCGCGGATTGGCGCGGAGCCGTTCATGATCACCAGCGCCGCGCCGCCCGATAAGATACGGATCGGCGCGGCGGCTTCCGAAACCCTGGCCGCCATTGCCGAGGCCCTGGCGGGCGCCGGAATTCGGAATTTTGTGCTCTCCGGCAACGGCACCGCCGCGGTGGTGCTGCGGCGGCTCGGGGTCTCCCTTCTGGTGGCGGGGGCGGCTTTTGCCGGCTTGCGCTGGCTGCAAGGCGGCGAAATGAATTTTTTAATCAAACCGGGGGGGTACGGGGCGAAAAATCTTTTTCTGTACGAATTTGAGCCACAGAGTCGCCTTAATGCCACGGCTGAATGAGACCCATGATCATCGAACCCCGCTCCCAGACCAAACCTGAAACGCAACCCGATACGCCGCTCATCTCGGTGGTGGTGCCGGTGCATAACGAGGCCCCCAATCTGCTGCCGCTGATCACCGCGATCGGCCTGGCGCTGGATGGCATCGAGCATGAGATCGTCTATGTCGATGACGGCAGCAGCGACGCCACCCCTGCCATTCTGGCGGAGACGGCGCGGGCCCTGCCGAACTTTGTCCACATCAGGCACCGCAACAGCTGCGGGCAGTCGGCCGCCGTGATTACCGGCGTGCGCGCGGCCCGCGGGATTTACATCGCCACCTTGGATGGCGACGGGCAGAATGATCCGGAAGATATTCCGGCGATGCTGGAAGCGGCGATGGCGGCCGAGGCGTTCGGGCCGAAGCCGGTGCTGATTGCCGGACACCGGACGACCAGGAAGGATTCCGAGGCCAAGCGCTGGGGCTCGCGGATTGCCAATTCCGTGCGCGGCCGGCTTTTGCGGGATGGGACGCCGGATACCGGCTGCGGTCTGAAACTTTTCCGCCGCGCGGCGTTTCTGGAAGTGCCGCATTTCGACCATCTGCACCGGTTTCTGCCGGCGCTGTTCATCCGCGCCGGCGGGCATGTGGTTTCGGTGCCGGTGCGGCATCATCCGCGCACGCATGGGGCGTCGCATTACGGCACCTGGGACCGGCTGCGGGTCGGGATTGTCGATCTGTTCGGCGTGGCCTGGCTGCAGCGGCGCTGGAACCAGCCGCAGGTGGACCCGAACCCATGACAACGATGGATAATCGTACCCCGCCGGTGAGCACTGCCTTGCCCGTGGGCCGCGCTTTGAAGCCGGCGCTGATGGCCGGCGCGATGATCGCGATTGCGTTCAGCCTGCCATTGCTGGGCGCGGCCTCCGCGGAATCCACGCTGACGCATCTGATCGGCGAGGGCGGGGTTCGCGGGCCGGCGATGTTCATGCTGCTGGCGACGCTGTTGACCGCCATCGGCCTGCCGCGGCAGGTGCCGGCGTTTGTGGCGGGCTACGCCTTCGGCGCCTGGGATGGCGCGGCGATTGCCCTGGTCTCGCAGGTTTTTGCCTGCGGGATCGATTTTACCTGGTCGCGGGTGATGGGCCGGGCGTTTGTGTACCGGAAATTCGGGCCGGCCTTGCGCAAGATCGATGCGACGCTGGCGGCACGGCCGTTTATCGCGACATTGGCATTCCGGCTGATGCCGGTCGGCAGCAATATATTACTTAACCTTGCGGCCGGGCTGTCATCGGTGCGGGCGCTGCCGTTCATTACCGCGTCGGCGATCGGATTTATTCCGCAGACGGTGATTTTCGCGCTGATCGGCCGGGGCAGTGCGCCGAGCCACAGCTATGTGCTGGGGATCGGGGTTGCGATGTTCGCATTATCCGCGGTCTGCGGCGTCGTGCTGCTTAGGAAATACCGGCAGCTGGCGATTTAAGCAGAGGTTTGCTTGTTTGACGAAGGTGGTGGGTTAGCGGAGCTAACCCACCCTACATTGCCGGGCCTAGTCCGCGAACACTTCGGTGTGGCCGCCCTGCGGCTTGGCGTTGTTGAGAAAAAATAGCAGCGGCAAAGTGATCAGCGACAGGATCATGAGCAGCTTGTAGTCGTTGTTATAGGAAATGATCTGCGCCTGCTGGTTGATCACGGCATCGAGCGCAGCACTTCCATGGGCGGTCAGCGGGCTCCAGAATTCGGCAATATGCGGCGTGGTGAGCTGCCGGTTGAAGGCGGTGATCGAGCCTGCGATCTCGGCGTGATTGATCTGCACGTTATCCGTGAACACGCCGTTGACGATCGAGACGCCGATGCCCGAGCCCAGGAGACGGGCGAGGGTAAAGATGCTGGACGCCTCGGGGCGGTGCTCCTGCGGAACGGTCGATAGAGCGAGCGTGCTGAGCGGCACCAGGACGATGCCGGTGCCAAAACCCTGGATCAGCCCGGCAAGCATGATGGCGGTTTGCGAAATATCCTGCGTCCAACTGCTCATGAGGTAGAAGGACCAGGCGGAGACGGCGCATCCGACGAACAGGAGGACCCGGTTGTCCACCTTGCCGATGAGGCGGCCGGTGATGAGGATGGAGACGATGGTGCCGATGCCCCGCGGGCCCATGACCAGGCCGGCGGTGACGATGGGCTCGTTGACCAGCCCCTGCAGGAAGGGCGGCTGCAGCGACAGTGCTGCGAAGGAGGTGATCCCGCTGAAGACGACGAAAATGGTCGACGCCGTGAAATTGCGATTTGCAAACAGCGCCGGGCGGACGAAGGGCCGCTGCGCGGTGAAGATATGGGCGAGGAACAGATAAAAGGCGGCGCAGCCGAGGATGGTCTCGATGATGATCTCGTTGGAAGAGAACCAGTCTTTCTCAGTGCCGCGGTCCAGCAGGATCTGCAGCGCGCCGACCGCCAGGCTCAAGGTGGCGAAGCCGATCCAGTCCAGCCGGAAGCGGGCGTTCACCTTGGACTCGGGGAGGAAGAACAGCACGCCGAGAAAGGATAGAACGCCAAAGGGGATGTTGATGTAGAAGACCGCGCGCCAGGTGAAATCCGAGGTCAGCAGGCCGCCGACGACCGGGCCCAGGACCGGCGCCGTCATGATGACCATGCTGAAGGTGGCCATGGCGCGGCCCTGGCGCTCCGGCGGGTTGATGTTGAACATGATGGTCTGCGACAGCGGATTGAGCGGCGCGCCGAAGGCGCCCTGCAGGCAGCGGAAGAGAACGATCTGCGTCAATGAGTGGGATGCGCCGCACAGAATCGAAGAAATGATGAAGCCGATGATGGAAACCAGGACGACGCGCTTGATGCCGAAACGGGCGGCGAAAAAGGCGGTCGGCGGCGTCATGATGGCGGAGGTGACAATGTAGGAGGTCAGCACCCAGGCGATCTCGTCCTGGCTGGCGGACACGCTGCCCTGCATATAGGGCAAGGCGACATTGGCGATGGTCGTGTCCATCGCCTGCATGAGCGAACTCAGCACCATGCTGGCGCTGATTAAAAGGCGCGTTTGACTGTTCAAAAGCTACACTCCGCTAAAGCAAGTAGCCGCTTTTTGAAAAAAGCGGCTGGGGCGCCCCCGGCGCAAAAAATTTTGTTGATCTGGGGCATGGGCGTTGGCGCGTCACAGCCCCCGGCCCAGCATGAAAATGTTTTTTGCGCCGCTTTTTTTCAAAAAAGCGGCTTCTTTCTTGGTTTCGTCGCGGCGCAGGCCGAGCGCCTTGATGGCGCGGCCGAGGATTTCCTCGCTTTCGCCGCGGCCGTAGGCGCCGGCGGTGTCGAAGAAGTTGAGGCCGCCTTCTACGGCTTTTCGGACCAGGGCGTGGGCGGCGGGCTCGCCGATGGTCCAGTCGGCGAACGAGGTGCCGAAGCTCATGCAGCCGAGGCAGAGGCGCGAGACCTGGGCGCCGGTGGTGCCCATGCGGGTGTATTGCAATGCTTTGTCCTCCTGGGGTTAAGGTATAAGCCTAAGTTTGGGCGAGTGAAACGGGAGCGGGACATATGGGCGAGGATCTGTCGGCGAGCCGGCTTAAGCGTGATGCGATTTTGCTTACGGCCAAGGTGGCGCTGGTGACGGGCGGCGGCGGCGGGATCGGCCGGGGCATTGCGCTGGGGCTGGCGGAGTTCGGCGCCGATGTGGCGATTCTGGATATCGATGGTGCTGCGGCAGAGATTGTGGCGGGGCTGGTTCGGGAGAAGGGGCGGCGGGCGCTGGTGATTGCGGCCGATGTTTCGGACCGGGATGCGGTGCGGGCCGGCGTGGCGCTGTGCGTGGAGACGCTGGGGCGGCTGGATATTTTGGTGAACAATGCAGGCGGTACCCGGCCGATCAAGCTGCTGGACATGACGGACAGGCAGGCCGACCGGCAGATTGATCTGAACCTGAAGAATTTGGTGGCGACGACGCAGGCGGGAGCGTCGGCGATGGTGGCGGGGGGCGCCGGGGGCGCGATTATCAATGTGGCCAGTATCGAAGGGTTTCGCGCGGCGCCCGGCTATTCGGTTTATGCGGCGTGCAAGGCGGGGATGATCAATTTCACCCGGACCATTGCGCTGGAGCTGTCGGAGCATGGGATCAGGATCAACACGATTGCGCCTGATCTGGTGCCGACCGAGCATATGGCGCGGTTTGCGCCGGGCATTGTGAGCGATGCGGGAAAGGCGGCACAGGCAAAATATATTCCGCTGGGCCGCGCCGGGAATTTGGATGATTGCGCCGGGGTTGCGGTGTTTCTGGCGTCCGACATGGCGGCCTATGTGACGGGCACGACCATCAACGTCGATGGCGGGACCTGGGCGTCCAGCGGGTGGACGCGGGATGATGCGCAGGGCTGGAAGCTGTTCGGCTGAGCGGCGTGGGCGCGCGGAGGGGCTGGCGGCGGGCAGTGCTGGGGTTCGTGTTTTTATGGTTCTTTATTGGCGGCATCGCGCATTTTGCGGCGACGCGCGTCGAGATGGGGATTATGCCGGGCTGGCTGCCGGCGCACCGGCTGCTGGTGCTGGTCAGCGGTGTGTTCGAATTGCTGGGGGCGGTTGGGATAATGTTTGGGCCGACGCGCAGTGCGGCCGGCTGGGGGCTGGTGCTGCTGACGGCGGCGGTGACGCCGGCGAATGTTGATATGTGGCGGCATGCGGCAAATTATCCAGCGATTCCGGGCTGGGCGCTGACGGCGCGGCTGCCGTTTCAGGCGGTGCTGATGGGTGCGATTTGGTGGTCGACGCGGCCGCCGCGTCGCACCATATCGTAGGTTCATCAGTTGCAGGAGCGTGGCATGGTTGAACGCAGTGTTAAAATTCCCGGGCCGGATCATCCGATCACGGTCGCGCGCAGCCCCAAGCATATCGTGGTAAAGTATCAGGGCGAAGTGATTGCCGATACGCGCAATGCGCTGGAACTTCGCGAGGCGAGCTATGGGGCGGTGCTTTATATTCCACGCGCGGATGTGAAGATGGGGCGGCTGACGCGCTCCGAGCACAAAACCTATTGTCCGTATAAGGGCGAATGTTCATATTTCAGCCTGCCGGCTGGCGATGCGCGGGCGGAGAACGCGGTTTGGAGTTATGAGGCGCCGTATGAATCGGTGGCGGCGATCAAGGATCACCTGGCTTTTTACGCCGATCGGGTGGCTTTTTCCGAAGCAGACTGACGGCGTTTTTCGGCGCGCCGAGGGTGATCCAGGCCGGCGCGTGGTCGCTGGCTTTCTCCTGGCCGCGGACTTCGCGGTCGACGCCGGCGGCGGATAATCGGTTTTTTGCTGCTGGGTTCAGCAGGAAATGGTCGATGCGCAGGCCGGCGTCGCGGTTCCAGGCGTTTCTGAAATAATCCCAGAAGGTGTAGATGCGCTCATCCGGGTGCAGCTTGCGGATGGCGTCGGTCCAGCCCTGGGCGATGAGATTGTGGAAGGCGGCGCGGACTTCGGGGCGGAACAAAGCGTCGTCGAGCCAGCGTTCGGGTTTGTAGACGTCGAGATCGGCCGGCATGACGTTGAAATCTCCGGCCAGGATGACCGGCGCCGGGTTGGATTGCAATGTTGCAGCGTGGTCCGTCAGTCTTTTGAACCAGCGCAGTTTGTAGTCGAATTTCGGCCCGGGGGCGGGGTTGCCGTTGGGCAGATAGAGGCAGCCGATGAGGACGCCGTTTACCGCGGCTTCGAGGTAGCGGCTGTGGCTGTCTTCCGGCTCGCCGGGAAGGCCGCGGCGGGTCTCGATGGGGTCGGCGCCGCGGGCCAGGATCGCCACCCCGTTCCAGCCTTTCTGGCCGTGCCAGATGGCACCAAAGCCGGCTTTGTTGATGGCAGCGATTGGGAATTTTTCGTCCGGGGCTTTCAGTTCCTGCAGGCAGAGCGCGTCGGGCTGCGCAGCGGCCAGATAGTTGAGGAGAACGCCGAGGCGCCCGTTAACGCCGTTGACGTTGAAGGTGGCGATTTTCATGCGCGCAGCGTCCGCCGCGGCGGGCCTGGCGGCAAGGCGGTTTAGCTGGCGGGTAAGTGAATTATCGTTAGGAAAGTTGGGGAACGCGTTTGGCGACGACATATGCGGGAAGTACAGAAATTCGAAATGGAGAAAGTAATGCGTATCATTCCACTATCGGCACTTGCGGTTTTATGTTCGGCCGGATTTGCGCTCGCGCAGACCACAACGCCGGCACCCGCGGGCGATAACTCGGCGCAGGTGCCGGTACAGACTTCACCCGGAATGTCATCCGGCAAAACCCCGCCGTCGCCGGTGCAGCCGAGCCCGACGATGTCACCGATGACGCCGACTTCGGCCGGCGGCACGACGTCGATCTCGCCGGCGCCGACGAGCTCGGTACCCGGTGGTACGACGCCGACCCCCGGGGCCTCCCCCGGCAATACCGGGTCAAGTGCGACCACCACGCCTTAATACGACTTCGCCGCGTCAGCGTCCCGGGTTCAACCAGGCGGTTGAACCCGGGACGCTGACGCGGCTTATGACCCATGCGCGGGCCATTGGGCGGCGACGGCGTCGCGGACCGGGGTCTGGGTGGCGGCGGGCGCGAGGCGGATATAATCCAGCGCCCGGGCGAACGCTTCCGTATCATTCTGCTCCAGCCCTTCGAGAAAGCGCATCGCGGCGGTGACCGAAAACGGCTCGCGCGTGTGGTGCTGGAAATGGCTGTCGAGCGCGGTCCAGATGACGGCGTCAACGCCGGCGTGCTGCGCCCAATCACCGATGGTCTCGATGGCGTGCGGGTGGCGTTCGGCCGCTGCCGGGCTGCGCTGCTGGGTGGCGACCTCAATGTAGCCGACATCGGCGGCGCCCGGCATCTTCTCCCGTAGACGCAGGTTTTCTATGGCGTCGGCTAGCTCGGTAAAGGCGCTGGTGGCGGCGTAGGTCTGGCAGAGGGTGCCGAAACTCTCGTCGATGATCAGGGTCAGGCGGTGATCTTTCGAGATCCGGCAGAACTCGATCGGCAAATTGGGGCCGGTGGGCTCGAACGGAGTTGCGAGGTGCAGTTCTCTGGGGTCCGAGAGCAGCGAGCCCCAGCCGAGGATGGCGATTTTCATGGATTGAAGGTGAGGGGGCTGCGGGCCGAGGTCAAGCGGCGACGGCTTAACAATTCAGCTGCCTAGCGGAGCTGGCTGTCCTTGTTGGCCCGGCGGTTGATGCCGCCGGTTGCGGTGGCGCGGTCGCGGGCGGATTGGCAGGTAACGCAGCTGCGCACGCCCGGGACCGCGCGGCGGCGGCCTTCGGGGATTGCCTCGCCGCAGTCGTCGCAATGGGTGGCGGCCTCGCCGCTGGGCATGCGGGCGCGGGCGCGCATCACCTCATCCTTGATGCTGTCGTCGATCTGATCCTGTACCGCTCCATCCGGAGCCCAACCGGTCGCCATGGCGGGAGTTTCGCGCCAGGCTGAGGGCGGCGTCAAATTAACCTTTAGGCATAGACCGGCTTGTAGGCCTGGGCGCGGACATGGGCTTCGATGTCGGCGGGCCGGGGGATGCGGGCCAGGTCGTGGTCGAAGATATAGGCGGCGATTCTGGCCGCGGTGCGCAATGAGGCCTCGAAGATGGTGCTGGTCGGCGGGTAGATCAGGCCGTTGTCGAGATTGGCCTGGGTGACCTGGTCGGCCACGCCCTTGGCGGCGATGATGAACATTTCCTCGGTGACGCGTTTGGCTTCGGTGGCGAGCACGGCCATGCCGAGCGCCGGGAAAATATAGACATTGTTGCCCTGGCCGGGAATGAGGGTTTTGCCGTCGATCTCCACCGGCTCGAACGGGCTGCCGCTGGCGAAGACGGCGCGGCCGCCGGACCATTTATAGGCTTCCTCCGCCGTGCATTCGGAGCGCGAGGTGGGGTTGGAATAGGGGAAGATGATGGGGCGATCGTTGATGCGGGCCATTGCCTCGATCACCGGGCGGTCGAAGAGTTTCGGCACGGTGCTGACGCCGATGATGACGGTGGGTTTGATGGCTTCCACGGCCGCAACGAAGCTGGTGATGGGCGCGTGGTCGTGGGCGAAGGGTTTCTGGAAATCCGCGAGATCGGTGCGGGCGGTGGTCATCAGGCCGTTGACGTCAAAAATCCAGTTCCGCGCGCGGGCCTGGTCGATGGTCAGGCCCTCCAGCACCATGGCTTCGCTGATCAGCTCGGCGATGCCGGTGCCGGCGGAGCCGCCGCCGAGGAACAGCACGCGCTGCTCGGTGAGGGTTTTGCCGGTGATGCGCAAGGCGGCCATGACGCCGGCGAGGGCGACGGCGGCGGTGCCCTGGATATCGTCGTTATAGGTGCAGATTTTATCGCGGTAGCGCTCCAGGATGGGGACCGCGTTGATGTTGGCGAAATCCTCCCATTGCAGGCAGCATTTGGGGAACAGGGTTTGCACGGCCTGCACGAATTCTTCGATGAATGCGTCGTATTCGGCGCCGCGGACGCGGTTCTGGCGCAGGCCCAGATAGAGCGCGTCATCGAGAAGTTGCTGGTTGTTGGTGCCGACATCCAAAGTGATGGGCAAAGTGAGCTGCGGGGGGACGCCGGCGCAGGCGGTGTAGAGGGCGAGCTTGCCGACCGGGATGCCCATGCCGGCGACGCCGAGATCGCCGAGGCCGAGGATGCGCTCGCCGTCGGTTACCACGATGAAGCGGACATCGCGCTGCGGCCAGTTGCGCAGCAGGTCGATGAGGCGGCCCTTGGCGGTGATGGGCAGATACATGCCGCGCGTGGCGCGAAAAATCTGGTCGTATTTCTGGCAGGCTTCGCCGACGGTGGGGGTGTAGACGAGCGGCATATAGGCGGCCGGGTCCGACATCAGCACCGCGTAGTACAGAACTTCGTTGCGCGATTGCAGGTCGCTCAGGAACAGATATTTTTGCAGATCGGTGTCGAGCGCTTCGAGCTGCACATGGACCCGGGCGATCTGGGTTTGCAGCGTGTCCGGCACCGGCGGCAGCAGGCCCTCGATGCCAAAAGCGCGGCGGTCGGCATCGGTGAAGGCGCTGCCTTTGTTCAGATGCGGATTGTGCAGGAGCGCTGGGCCGGTTGGGCTGGTCTCGGACATTGGATGCTCTCTTTTTGATTTTGAAAAGGCGGAATTGGACGCCAGAGAGCCTGACACAGCGGGTGCGCGGCTGTCTACCTTGGGGTGCGGCGGTGTTAGCGGAACATGTAGGTGAGGTCGCCGAGGATCTGGGCGGTGGCGCCGAGCGTGCCGGTGACCGCGGGGGTGAAACTGGGGGATTGCTCGGCGCAGCCTGGCAGGGCGGTGAGCAGCAGGGCGCAGAGCGCCAGCGCGCGGCGGTGGGAGCGGGTGGGTCGGATGCGCATGGGGGTGCAGCGTATCGAAGGCTGCGGGAAATTGCGATTCGAATTTCGCCGGCTAGGCGGCTTGTGCGTGTTCGTGGCGTTGCTGAAACTGTAGCAATAGCTGGGCGATGCCGGCCTCCTCGACGAGGCGGATTGCTTCGGCGACCGGTACCCATTTCAGGCGCCGCTCGGCGCGTTCGGGCCAGTTTTTAAGCTCTTTTCGGACGCGCATCGTGTAGACCTCGACATTGGCGGGGATGGTGCCGCCGTGGCGCAGGCGCTTGGCATAGGTGAAGCTGCCGAGCGGGGTATCGGAGATGTCGCCCTTTACGCCGGCTTCCTCATAGGCTTCGCGCTCCGCTGCCTCGGACGGGGTGAGCCCCTTGTCGATGCCGCCTTTGGGGATCAGCCAGCGGCCGGTGCCGCGCGAGGTGATGAGCAGCACCTGCAAGGCGTCGCCTTCATGGCGATAGGGGATCACACCAGCTTGGCTCAGGACGGTCTTCATTGGGTGATGCTAAATAAACCGCTTCGAGCCGGGCAAGGGTGGATTATGCGCCGGCGCCGCCATCGACCGGGATGATAGCGCCGGTGATGAAGCTGGCGGCGGGGCTGGCGAGGAAGGCGATGACGGCGGCGATTTCCTCCGGCCGGCCGAAGCGGCCAAGCGCCGTCCAGGCGATTTGCGTTTCGGCGAAGGGGCCCGAGGCGTCGTTCATGTCGGTATCGATGGAGCCGGTGCCGATGGCATTCACGGTGATGCCGCGGGGGCCGAGGTCGCGGGCCGCACCCTTAGTGTAGCCCTCGATGGCGCGTTTGGTGGCGGCATAATCGGCAAAGCCCGGGACCGAGGCGCGGGCGGCGAGGCCCGAGGAGACGGAGATGATGCGGCCGCCGTCCGGCATGACGCGGGCGGCCTCGCGGATGGCGGCGATGACGCCGATATAGTTGATCTGGTATTGGCGGGTGAAGCCGGATGTGTCGGCGGTGTCGACGGTGCCGGGCTCGAACACGCCGGCGTTGTTGACCAGGATGTCGAGTCTGCCGAATTGCTGGACGACCTCGGCGACGAGTTGAATGACTTCCTGCTCGACGGCCTGGTCGGCCTGCAAGGCGATGGCTCTGCCGCCTTTGGATTTTATGTCGTGGACGACCTCGTCGGCTTTGGGTCTGCTGGCGGAGTAGCTGATGGCGACCGCGGCACCCTGGGCCGCGAGTTCGCGGGCGGTGGCGGCGCCGATGCCGCGGGAGCCGCCGGTGACGAGGGCGATTTTGTTGAACAGGGGGAGGGTCATGGGGGTTCCTTGGTGGCGGGTGTGGATGTGCTTTGGGCAGGGTTGCTTCTGATGATGGGTGCTGGAGAGGATATGGGCATGATGCGGCCGGAGAGAAGCCGTTGATGCAAATTGGCGGGGGTGTTGTGCATTGGGAAAAATGAGATTGAAAAAAGCGGTGGTTGCGCCGCTGTATACGCCTCAAAGCGAGCTCTGAAATTGTCACACGTGTGACAATATGCGTCTAAATGCATGTTATATATACTAACTTCAGAAGTTATCCACAGGCTGGTTGCCTGCTGGTAAATGGGGGTGATTGGGATTCTACCCCGGGTGGGCGGGGTTTGGCCGGCGGCGCGGAGCAGGACTCGACTTTTGCCGCGGTGTGTCGTTTGTTCTTGTTATGTTCTCGGCCGAAGAAGTGCTTCTGACGCGTCAATCCAGCTTCAAGTTCTGGCTGCTGGTGGCCAGGTGCGATCGCTGCCAGCGCAAGGCGGCGGTGCGGATACCGGTGCCCGGCCAAGGGGATCCGGTGCTGGCGAATTTCGTCGCCCGGGTGCGATGCCGGCAATGCCGGGGCAAGCCAAGTGCCGCGCTGCTGACCAATCTGCGGGATGCATCGAAGGTGCAGGGTTGGGGGAACCATGAGGGGATGCGGGGGAGTGTGCAGGTGTTGTTGTGGGCACCGCGGCATGATTGAGGGTGGGGGTTCGGATGGCTTGCAGGAGTGGAGGCCTGTTGCCGCCACGTACTCGGGCGCGTCACAACAGCCTCGCGCGCGCTTGGTGAAGGTGTCGTGACGAAGCGTCCGACCCTATTAACCCGCCATCGGCGGCCAGGACCAAAAATGGTTAAACCCGAAACAAATCTAATGGCTACTACGCTTGTTGGGTCATTTTGAATTTCCGCTTTGCGCCTCAACGCCGACATTGAGCGTCAGTGCGGTAGCGCCTGAAAGCAGACCTTTAGTGCACCCGATGTTCGAGCTTCACATAGAATGCTTAAGGTCCTTTTCTCTGTGGATCGCGGTCGCGCTCGTTATGGCGGGCGTTCAATCCGCCAGGTCTATAAGCAACCCCATTCGGCCTGCGCGGCCCAACTCGGCAGCGGACAACGGATATTCCCTTTTTGTTCTAATAGCAGTAAAACCTACCGAATAATGCGGTAGAGTTGTGGGGCGTTGAGATCAGATGGCCGAGACACAAATCGAATGGACCGACGCTACTTGGAACCCAGTCGCCGGTTGCTCCGTCATGTCTGCGGGCTACACAAATTGCTACGCGATGGATATGGCCCGGCGCCTTGAGGCAATGGGTGTCGAGAAATATGTCGGTCTCACTCGCCGTAGCGGCCAGCGTACCATCTGGAAGGGGAACGTACGCGAAGACCCGGGTGCTCTCGCTATTCCCCACGGATGGAAGAAGCCTCGGACGATCTTCGTTAACTCAATGAGCGACCTATTTCACGACAAAGTGAGTGATGCTTTCATTCTCGATGTCTGGCAAGTGATGCGTGATACTCCGCGGCACAACTATCAAATTCTGACGAAACGCCCAGAACGCATGGCGGCGCTCGTATCTAAAAAGATCAAGAAAATTCTACCAAATGTTTGGCTTGGCACTAGCATCGAAAATTCGGATGTGGCGGAGCGTGTTGGTCATCTTCGCTGTGTGCCCGCTGCTATC